>JBEIEO010000060.1:0-13301 GCA_040382895.1 Halobacteriovoraceae bacterium | reverse complement strand
TCAACTATATATTTCACAAAGAATATATTTCCTGACTTTTGACGTCTGCAGCAAAGAAATGTTTTGGGCAAAGGTAAGAATGAAATGGAGAAATTCGATGTGCTCTTTTAGAGATCGGTACGGGTAAAGTGATTGATGGTGAGGTAAGTCAGACGCAGGCGCTTCTCAATAGTTTCATCCAGCATAAGGAGGAGTTCTTCGAGTTCATCGGCCAGACCGACATCGCAGACAAACTTATCAGCTCCGACCTCGGCCATCAGAGGATCCGATTTACTTTCCTCTAGCTCGTATAGAAGAAAAGCCAGTTCGTGAGCCAGATAGGCAACAGCAGCTTTTTTTGGAGTCTTTAATAGCTTCTGAAACTCAGGAAAAATCACCACCGTATTATTTAAAACGGTTCCTGGTTTCCTCACACCTTTGAGGTCCTGACTGGGAATAAATACAACTGGGTACTTAGTCATCATGGCTTCAATCAGAGCAGAAGGAAGATGCTGAAATAAACGTTCAAAATGAGCTTGAGTATCTGTTTGCTGGATCCACTGATGTTCTGGTAGTGAGAAAAAGTAGAAAGCGAAGTTGGCGCGGAGTTTTGCTTTATCTGAACGATCTTTAGAAAAAAATTTTTGAATCAGATTAAGCATGAAAATATCTCCTTTCCCACTCATCGGGGAAAGGAATATTGTCCTTGAGAAAAATCTTATTGAAAAGGCTGCTCGTCTGAGTCCAAAGCAATATTGATTTGCCCCTGATATTTCTCACCGATCACCTCGAGCAGATCGTCAGGTATTTTTGAAGCACGGTATTTCTTCCCGTTAGTGGTACGAATCCAGAAACCATTCAATAACTTATCCGGGCGTGAGATGCGGATAGGCTTAATTGAAATGATATGATCAAGATTAAACAGCACTTCGATTTCTTCATCGGTTGAACCTCTGAGGTCAAGAATGCTGAACTTTCTGAATTTCATAAAGACTCCTGTAGTGAATGGAGGTATTTTATAGTGGATTGCTTTAGTTTTGATGAAGAGGTCTTACTCAGTGAAAAATTTACAGGTTGAGAGCGAACAAACCCGCATACTGCCCTCTTTTGGCCAACTCACTTTCCATGAGAAAATACCCCGCCAGAAAGCAACTTCTCTGGTGCTTTTGCTCCATGGTTTAGATGAGCGTGGTCTGCGTATCATGCGTAAGCTAATGAAATACTTACCGGAATCAGCTCATATCCTGGCCCCGAATGGTCCATTTCCCCTGCCACGACCAAAATCTGACCGGACGGACTATGGTTATACCTGGTATTTCTACGACCGCTTCACTCAGAGCTACCATGTGGACCAGACCCTGGCCCTGAGCCTATTGAAGTCGTTACTTTCCGAAAAAAACCACGGGAATTTACCCATCACGGTTATTGGTTTTTCCCAGGGTGGCTACCTGGCCCCCCTTCTGGCCTATGAGGATCTCAACATTAAAACGGTGATTGGACTGGGTTGTGAATTTCGGGAGCGTTTTTTTAAATCCGCTCCTACATTTAGACTTTATGGACTCCACGGGGATCAGGACGTCATCATTTCGCCCGAAAACTCCAGGGGATGTGCAGAAGCTTTACTTAAAAAAAATATAACAGTGGATTGGAAGTTAGTACCTGGTGCCGCTCATGAAATTAATCAGGCAATGGGAAAGGCCGTGCAAAGGATTTTAGAAGATGCAAAATGAAGTATATAAAGGGCAAATTGTCCGTGTAACCGAAGAAAGAATTGAGAACATCACCTGGGAGCGAGTTTTTCTTCCCTCTGGAGTTGTGATCTTTCCTATCAATGAGGAAGGAAAAATTCTCATGGTAGAAGAGAAGCGCCCCCATGAGAATCCTCCAGTGCGGATCAAACCAGTCTCGGGGATTCTGGAAGAAGACAAAGGCTCTCCTGCAGAAAATGCTCAAAGAGAAATGCAGGAAGAAATTGGTTATAAAGCCAGTAAATTGGAAAATTACTGGACTCTAAAGGGGACCGGAACCATTAATCATGTGCAATATTTCTTTGTAGCCCGGGATATTTCAGAGGCTAAACTCCCCAACCCTGATGGGGAAGATACTATCATGTCTATTAAAGCTTTCACTCCAGAAGAGCTCCTCGAAAAATACCGGAGTGATGAAATCAAATGGTCTATGTCGACTCTGGGCTTTTTCCGTCTATTGGAACACCTGAAAAAATAACCGGGTTGGTCGTTATCTTAGTTTTATATAAACTGTAGAAGTGAAGAGTTTTTTATTCATCCTTTCATTTATTTTATCAGCAACTTCCTATCCCTGCAGCGATGTAAATCTCTATAACACACCGGAATCTCCCTTAAGAAAAATACCGATTTATGATCAGGATGGAGATGGGCTGTGTTACGCCTACACTGCTGCGCAGATGATCGATTATTATAACTTTAAAAAAAATCCCGATCATAAACTGACCTCCTCCCATTGGCTGGCTTTCGCACATAAATATAAGAACCATAAACACATGTCGAAGTTCATTAACCGCGTGACTTCTCCCCGCAGGGTTGTAGGAATCGCTGAGCCCAACCAGCTGGGATATTCCGATATCAACCTGGCCCTAAAAGACATTAAAGACGTGGGGGTCTGTGATCAAGAGGTTGTTCAGGCAGGTATTGCAAAGTTTAAAAAGACCAACAAGCTTAATGATGATGAATTTCTCTACCTCTTTAACATCTTCCATAGAAACGTTAAGGAGAAACGCAAATCCGATGCCCAGTTTGATGACAAACTCATCACAGAAATTTTTCACGAATCACTTAAAGAACTGATTATGCAAAGAGAGTCTGATCTGACAGATCCTTTGCTCGATCGGGAAGACGGAAGCCTGACTGATGAAGAATTAGCTCTTCGATACAGTAAAGAAAAAAAGATCAAAGACCTCGAAAGCCTCTATATGTGTGACCCAAAAGGTTCACCTGCGGGAGATGCGCAGGAACTTTACTCCAGCATAAAATCAGTTTTTAATTTTGAAAGAAAAAATAAGCAGCTTGAGTTACTTAAAGAGAATATCTTTGCAGATTGTTTTAAAGAAGGTGCTGCTAAGAAAGTAGAAGTTCCAAGCTTTCGTCATATGGGTGAGCTTTGGACCAGCAATAAAAAGCTTCTTCGCACCATGGACGATGCTTTAGATAAGCGACAAGAACCAGCGGCTATCGGATATTGTTCAAAGGCCCTCAATAGCCCAGGCTTTGAACCACCGGTGGACATGACCGTATCAGGGCTCAAGCCAAGAATCATGAGACTTACCAGTTCAGAAAACATCAAGAAGTGCAGTCCCCACTACTCCATAATTGTAGGAAGGAGAAAGCGGGCGGACTCTTGTCAGTACATGATCCGAAATACATATGGATCTCACTTCTGGAACAAAACGATGGATTGCACTTGTGAGAGTAAAAATAAAGAGCAATTCGATTGCACTTACCAAAGCCATGGTGACAAGGATGTTACAGTCCTCGGTTGTTGGATTCCGGGAGAAAAGCTTGCTGAAAGTACTTTCACTGTTACTTCTTTCAAATAATGTATTTGGGGGAGTTTGCCAAACTTCTGAATATCTTCATCGGAGTCAAGGGTTATGCTTTATCCCTCAGTACCAGACGTATTTATCAGCAAATTGTGTTGCGGGAAAATGTGAAGCAATTTCACTTATCGATAAAGCTCAAAAAGTTGATAAAACCCAGCTTGGTTCTGATTCCCGGCACGTGGGCTCCAAACTCTGCACCGCTTTAGGCGGTAGTACCTCGATCGCTGAATCTAAAAACAAAAACCAAATCTGTGTATGTGAAATGCCGGATCAGTCGGCCGTAGCCTGCAGTCGCCTGGGCATGTAATTACTTACAGGTAGCCAGAGCGTTGTTAAGTTTTGACCAGACGAGTGGTTGAAAGCCGATGTTTGTATCACGGATCTCAATACCCCAACCCATCTGAGCAATAGTATAGTTTGCAGCTCCGTCAGCCCATGTCGCAACTTGAGTCGTGTTAGCATATTCATCACGACCGTTGACACTTGCAATGATTTTATTATCTTTCAAAGTTACGCTGAAAATATTGGTAGCAGCGTTGGTAAAAAAATGATCCGTGATATCAGTTCCCTTACGATTCTTGAAAGGATTGACTGTCGGTCTTACAACGACTGTTAGTTTTTGTTCTTTTTTCTTATAGGATTTTTCGACTGACTCAATTTTGACCCAGTAACTTCGGCCCGTTGGATCCAGTGGAAGAAGAATACGAATCAGATCTCCTACAGCAGCCGCTCGATACAGCCTTTTCTTGCCATCATAAAGATGAAAATCCTGACCCGGAATACCCATTAAATTTGCCCAATTATTCACATCCACCAACTTCCAGGCACTCTTAAAGAATATGTTCTCAGCGTTCTTTAGATTGTTAGATGAAATGGTACAGCTGTCAGAGTTATTCGTATCTATGCCAGATGTAAAAGAGGCCTCCAACACATCTTCCATAGGAGTAAAGTCGTAACCGACCTCCTCGGCCAATACGAAAGAAGAGAAGCTCACTAGGAGCAAAGAACTCAACAGCAAATTTTTCATAAGACACCCTTTCAAATTTAGATGGCTCGATTTAACCAAATAAAACTCTGAGAAAGTGAATGAGAGGAAAGAATTACACTGGGTGTCAATTAAATGGGCCCCAGCATGTCAGCTAACCCTTTAATTTTTCGTTTAAAATATCAAACACTGTATTATTTCCTAAAACAATTGTTGGATAAGCCGATCACGTGTATACTAGGACCAGTGGAATGAATACCCCACTATGTACGTTTGCATCTGTAAAGGCATCACCGAAAAACAAATCCAGGACGCAGTTACCTCTCGTAACTCCAATAACCCTAAAGAGATTCTCAAAGCTTTGGGAGTAGGTTCTGATTGCGGGACGTGTGTCGAGGATGCTGTGCAAACCCTCCTCGAACAAAATGCACGTAGTCCATTTGAAATGAAAGATAGTTCAAACAATACTTAGGTTGTTTGAACTTTTTTGCTTCTTCTACTTTCCTCTTCTACAATTACCTCAATATTCTCTGATTTTATGAGGTGATTTATGAAAGGTTCTCCTGCAATTATTGACGCTCTCAATTCAGTTCTTACCAAAGAACTTACCGCTATCAATCAGTATTTCCTTCACGCGCGCATGCTTCAGGACTGGGGTCTGGAGAAGCTTGGAAAATTAGAGTACGAGGCCTCTATCGATGAAATGAAACATGCAGATATGGTCATCAAGCGTATCCTGTTTCTGGAAGGTCTTCCGAATCTTCAAAAACTTAACAAACTGCGTATCGGGCAGAATGTTGGTGAAGTGATTGAAGCCGATCTCGAAGTAGAATACGAGGCAGTTCCTCACTTGAAAAAATGTATCCAGCAAGCTGAAGCAGAACATGATTATGCAACTCGTGATTTATTCCTTTCGATCTTAAAATCGGAAGAACACCATATCGATTGGTTGGAAACTCAGCGTGACCTTCTGAAGGCCGTTGGTACTCAGAACTATATCCAGTCGCAGATGGAACCGGATAAAGGTGCAGAATAATTTCTTTTACTTTCGGGGTCGGGAAACCGGCCCCTGTAATTTCTGCCCTACTCTTCCCACAATTTTTCTGATCCTGTCATAATCGCTGCATGACTCTTAAAGATTTAGCCCAACCAAGTACGACTCAATGGCTGTTTCGAGCTGCAATTAACTGGATCGAAATCCTGCTGATTTTTATGGTGATGGCAAAACTGGATCATGTTTTGGTGCACTTTTTGGGAATCTTTATCCTCGGTACGCGTTTACATGCACTAGCGCTCTTAGGTCATGAAGCTATTCATCGCAACATCTCTCATCATAAAGGCTTGAATAATTTTATTGGTTCCATGCTGGCATCCTTGCCGCTCTTTCAAACCTTGAATCTTTTTAAGAAATTTCATCTGGATCATCACGGCTATATCCAATCACCAAAAGACCCGGAGATACATTTTCGTTCCCAAACACCTCAGCGTTGGTCACTTCCCTTATCGAAAATGAAACGACTGGGCTTATTTCTTCTGGATCTCTCAGGAATTGGTTATCTCGAATCACGGCATGTGCTTTATATCACCTTTAAAAATCTCAACGTTGAAGATTTTATTTTTCCCTTCATCTACTGGAGCACAATTGTTTTCATTTCATTAAAATTCAATGCCGGATGGATTCCACTTTATTGGACCATTGCTTTCGTGACTTCTTACTGGGCGATGTTTCGACAGCGGGCCTTGACTGAACACTTAGGAACGAGTGATACCCATAAACTTAAAGCTAATTTCATCCAGCGATTTCTCTATCTGCCCCACAACACTTGGTATCACTATGAACACCATCGCTACCCCAACGTGCCTTGCTGGAATTTGCCCAAGGTTCGGGCGTTAGGCGAGGAAGTAATGTCAGTGAATGAGTTATTTCAAAAGATGGAAGGATCTAAGCCTTAAGTCCCAGATATGCTCTGAGAACGAAGAAAAAGGCTCCCCTAAGGGAGCCTGAATTGAACTTACGGAAGGACATAGTCTCTCGGCATATCTTCAGCCGCCGTAGCCATCTGATTATAGTACAGATCGTACTGGGCTTTGTAGGCTGCGACGATACCTGGAATCGTGATCAGATAAAAGTTTTCAAAGTTCTTCGTGAAAGCTGCAGACGTGAAGTTACCAGCACCATTAAACACAGCTCCACCGTTAGAAAAATGGAAAATCATAAATTTATTGTGCTGAAGCTGGAAAACATTCTGATTCGTCTGAAGGAACTTGGTCTGCATTCCGTTCGAAATTAAGTCACGGTAGATAGTTGCAGCTTCTACAGTGGTATTGCGTCCAATGTCCTGACGACGCTTAAGTGACCAATAGATATCATCATCAAGAATGAATTTAATCGGCTTACCGGCAGCTAAAAGTTTTTGAAAAAGATCAGCCAATTTTCCTGATAAACGATGAGACATAGCTTCAATTTGTTGAGACTTGTTAGCAGTATCTGCGATGATATTTAAAGCTGCCGCACCGTCAACCGGAGCGAAGAAAACACGAATATCGCTTTCAGGTTGGGCTTTAATCTGCGAGCGGCAGGTATTTAAGTTCTTAGTAAAGTTGGCCTTCGTATCTCCGGCCACTACCATCGCATCTACGACACACTTATGTGCCTGAGCAAAGTAAGACTCTCCAGAAGTGGTAACAAAGTTCCAGTTTTCATGATTGATGCTGGTCCCGCCTGACATGTTACCTGACGAGAAGACCACTCCAACCACGCTGCTGCCTGGATTAACGATCATGATTTTATTATGAGCAAAGCCCAGTCCACCGGAGCTTCCACGATATGTTACAGAGACCAGATCTTGAAGTCCGCATTTTTTCAGAGCTTCAGCTTGTTTATTAATAGCAGGATTAGCAGCATCTTCACCACCATCCAGGACCAAGGTTAACTTCACGCCGCGTTTAACAGCGGAGCAAAGTGCATCAGCAACATTCTTTGAAGAGAAGCTCAAATAAGCCAGATATAACTCTTTGGTGTTACGATCTGAAATCCACTGAACAATCCGATACTGTGGTGAATTCTGACGGCTCACAGAAGCCGCTTCATCTGATTGCTTGCAGTAAACATTCTTAGGTTTGGAAGTTACAGTTTTACCGCTTTCAGTAGTCACAGGACGATCGTAGCTATAAGTTGCACAAACTGGATTTGTGAAAAGTGCTTCGAACTGGAAAGGTCGATAATCAGACAATTTGACTGCCCATGAGTTCAGCGAAAAAAGCGCCAAGGCCAACACAGTTGTCTTTTTCATTTTCATCTCCAAGGATGTAGGATTTTCACGGTAGCTATCTCAAGCTCATAGCAAAAGTAAAAAAGGAATCCTGTGGCCCAGCAATTTTTACTCACTATCCCCGCCCATAAAAAAGGCTTTCACCTTATAACGAACCATGTCATCAAGATGTTACCTGCTCTTTCTGGAGTTGGACTGCTGCATGTGTTTATTCAGCACACGTCTGCAGGACTTGCGATCAACGAAAATGCTGATCCTACCGTAAGGCATGATCTGGATAAAAGTTTTGATCATCTGGCACCTGTGGATGAGCCCTATTATCAACATACTATTGAGGGCACTGACGATATGCCCGCACATATAAAATCAGTGCTGGTTGGTAGCTCTGTCTCAATTCCTATTACCGATGGACGACTGAACCTGGGATCCTGGCAGGGAATTTATCTCTGTGAATTTCGTGATGAAGCTCCTCCACGTAAGCTTGTTATGACATTAATCACTTGAAAAATGCTTCTCATTTGAAAAACTGTTTGATACACCAAACAGGAATTTTTCAAAGGATGAATCATGAAATATTTCGTTTTGGCTTTTGTACTTTTACTTTCAACCTCCGCCTTCGCTCGTCAGTACATTCAGTGCTCGATGGTTGATACATCGGACGTGATGGTGGTGAATCTACAAACTTCAAAAGGTGGCACTCTATTTCTTTCCTCTGGTATGCAGAATCCGGAAGATGAGCGCATCCTGGTAAACATTGAATTTGATAAAATTCACAATAGTCACCATGTATTCAAAGTTGTGGGCGAAGTTGGTGAAGGTTCTGTGGCCATACCAAGTAGTGTCCTTGGAAAATCATCTGACTCATTTTTGGTTGATTTGATGTTCGCTGATTATAACTTAAGCTACTCATGCTTCAGCCGCATTTATAATGATTAAAAAACTAATTCTCATTTTTTCCAGTATCTGGTGGGGATGGACAGCCCTGACTGACTTTGCCGTTGTTCCCACCGTTTTTCAAATAGTGCCTGACTTCTTTGTGGCCGGAGAACTGGGTATCGCTTTGTTCTCAAAACTAAACTTATTAGAAGTTATCGTGGCTTCTTTGCTCGTTGGCCTATCTATCTTTCAGATAAAAAAATATCACTCAGGTAAACTTCAATTGCTCTGTGCCGCCGCTGCCTTTATTATCGTCATGGTTTATTTCAGTTTTCTGACTGAGAAAATCGTCACCTTGACTGAACTCTGGAAGAAAGCCGATCAGAGTGGACAAATGGGCATTGCTGGAATCGTAGACATTCAGCAAGAGCATCAATTCTACCATCGCATTTACGTTGGACTGGACTCTCTCAAGCTCCTGTTTCTAACTTTCATAATCGCAATAAATCTCTTTCGTAAGGATAAGGTGCTTGAACAAGCTTAATCCCGTTTCTTACGGATCGTTGATATTTGCTCCTATGGAAAGCATCACTGATGAAGCTTACCGCAAAACTGTTCTCAAGCTCTATCCGGAATGGGATTACCTTGCGACCGATTTTCTCAGAGTCCCCTCTGCTGGTCGCTATCCACATAAGCACGTGATCCGCCACTTTGGGAGAGATCTATCTGAAACTCAATGGGTGAAAGATAAAACCATGTTTCAGATTCTGACCTCTCATCGGGCATTCACATTAGATTTAGTAAAAGATATTGAGAACCTAGGTTATCCATGGCTTGATATCAATCTAGGATGTCCCTCAAACACAGTCACAAAAAATGGTGGTGGTTCTTCTCTATTGCTGGACCTGGAAGCGCTCTCACCTCTCATGAAGAATATCCGGGATAATTTTAAAGGCAGACTAACAGCTAAGGTTCGAACTGGATTTCATGATACCACTCGCTTTGATGATATCATTTATCTTTTAAATGATGCCGGAGTGGAAATGATCACTGTTCACGGACGTACCCGAGATATGATGTACAAGGAACCTGCGCAATGGCAGTACATTAAACGAGCTGTCCAGATCTCCAAGGTTCCCATCATCGGTAATGGAGACGTATGGGCAGTTGACGATATCGACCGCATGTTAAACGAAACCGGCTGTCATGGAGTGATGATAGCTCGTGGCGCTCTAAAGGCTCCCTGGATTGCCCAGGACTATCGTCGGGGTGTAAAGGAAAATTCGGAGCAAAAATGTGAGCGCATCAGAATTTTCTTCACTGAGTACCGGGCCCTGTTAGAAGCAGAAAACATCTCTTTGCGAGGACTTCTGAAACAAAGCAAGTCTGTTTCTCGCTTCATGTTCGAAGGAGTTGATAATGGTGAACAAATTCGCCGTAAACTTCTTTTAAGTCAGACAATTCCTGAATTTTTTAATGTGATCGAAGCTCTCTAGAAATGCTTCATAGAAAACTCAACCCGCTCTTTGGCGAGTAAATTTCGGGGAGCTTCTAAGCGAATTTTTTCTAGCCGAGGAACAAGTCCTGCCAGATTTGCAATCTGAATTCCTAATCCTGGACGAGCATTAAGTTCCAGCAGAATTGGACCTTTATCGGGAGTCAAAACAATATCGACACCGAGATAGCCTAACTCCACCATATCATAGCAATGTGAAGCCAGATCCAGAATTTCTTTCCAAAATGGAAGTTTCAGTCCGGAAAGTTTATGTCCAGTATCAGGATGAATATCGACAACCTGATTTCGAATCACAGCATTGTTGGTTGATCCGTCCCGTAAATTGAGTCCGGCACCGATGGCCCCTTGGTGAAGATTGGCACGTCCATCAGATGATTTCGTTGGTAAACGCACCATACTCATTACTGGATAACCTTCAAAAACAATTACACGGATATCAGGAATGCCACCAAAAGAGTATTCATTGAAAATAGGATGTTTATCGATTTTGGCTTGAATAATCGCCGTATCGCTCTGCCCAGACAGTGAATACAGACCTGAAAGGATACCTGAGATATGATGTTTCACTTCTTCGATATCCATGAGCTTATCGTTAGAACGTCGGCATAAAAGTCGAATTTCTCCGTTTTTTTCTTCCTTGATAATTTCTTTGATAACGATGATTCCATTACCTTGTGAACCGTTGGCCGGTTTAATCACAAATGAATCATAATTCTGAAGTTTGTAATGGAGATTCTTAAGCGAACCATAATTTTCCACCACTATATAGTTTTCTGGCATAGCGATGCCCCATGCTTCAGCTCTTTGAGCAGTAAGCACTTTATTATCAACCAACGGGTATTGAGAACGCCGGTTATGACGAAGGATATAGCGTCCTACGCGGTTATTAATTCCAAGAATTCCCATTTCCTTCAAGTCGCGAAAAATCATTTGGATTGTGACTCCAGTTTTTTCTTCTGACGAACGAGATCTCGGAAGCGCAGGAATTCCGATAGTCGGTAGCCTTTGTATTTCCCAATCAGGATCAACAATCCGATGATGGTGAAAAGTAGTTCTGGGTTGGTGAACATAAACATCTCAAGGGAGTGGATCGTATAGAGACTGTAACCAAAAATGGCGATCACGAGTGTTCCTAGTAGCGTCTTCAAAGTATTAACGACACCTTCCTCAGCGATCATAATTGAAAGGCGCTCAATATTGGTTGTGACAATGACAATCGGGAAAAACGCCAGGTGTTTTTGTGACACGAACGCGATGTCAGTGCTGAAAAGCGAATAACAAAGCATCAAGAGGATCACGAGAGTCAGAATAATTGACATCCTCGGAACAGCGAGCAGATAAAACTTATCCAAGACATAACGCTCACCTATTCCTACCAGCACAACAATGAAGAAAAATAACATCCCAAAACCAAATGAAGTCTCTTTGAAAAACAGCGTCAGAAGGATTGGAGTAAAGATCCCAAATGTAGGAATCCCAATGAGGTTTCTAGCTATGGCCAGCACGAGTGTACCCACAGGGATCAGCATGATGGTCATAAACATCGTCTGCAATGGCAGCGAAAGTCGATAGAGACTAAAACGGGAGAAGATGGAATCGCTCTTAAGAATCTCTTTTTTGAATTCTGATTTATTATAGCGATTAATCCGGGCACGCTCCGCCTGGATAGCATAACTCACACGTTTCTTTGAAATAATTTTCTCAATTTCTTCATAGTTTCTGTGGATCACCATAAAGTTATCCGGACGCTCACCAAAGAAACCACGGTTCGTGTCGATAGGAATCCACTTGTTGTTTAAGAAAACTTCATTGGCGAAAGTAAAACGTAACTTGGATTTCTCTTCATCATTGAGCTCTGGCATTTTCACCATGACTACTATTCGTGACGGGACCTTTTGTCTTCTGGCCATGATATTAAAGAGCCGAGCTTTGACAAGTGGAGATCCCTTGCCAGTGTTGAGGGTATCGTGAATCGTTTTGATGGCAGTATTACGTTGGATTTCTTCTTCGACGTAGTAGTAGATTTTCCTTATGACGCCGGTTTTGTCTTCATTCCCTTCAAGAATCGCGCTTTCAAGATTGGTTATCGCGGCTTCATCTTCCGGCAGCAGAGTAGGAAGCTTCAAATAACGACTCAGACCTTTGGGATATGTATCAGTGTAGTCTTTCGGGATGTTTTTATAGGACAAAGGTTTAAGATCAATTCTTGCAGAATAGGTCACACGTTGCTTAATAGGTTCCTTAGCCGTCCAGGTGGCCAATGTTGAATCGGAATTAGAATCGATGAAAACTTCAAAATTCTTGGAACGAATTCTTTCGTCAGTAATTTTAATTCCAGGACCAGGTTTAGGAATAGGAAATGAGAAAGAGGTATGGTCACCTTTAGGTCTTGCTGTGAGGTGGAAGTTCCAGACGTCATCTACCATCTGCGGAAGTAGCGAGAGATTGAGCACCTTCGCCTTGTAAACCAGGATTGCTAGCGGCGAGACGATGAGTAAGGTCGTAATAAGAACTACAATTTTTTTCATGAATTAATCACCAAGTACGTGGGAACGAGCCACATCAACAATAAATCGACCTAAGAGAACATTTCTACCAATCAAGAATTTATATTCCATTTTAGAGCGATCATTCAGGTTAACCAGAACCTCACGTTCGATGCTTCCCATTCTGATTTTTTCTTTAATCACGTAGCGACGGGAAACAAAACCTGAGGTGTTGGAAACTCGCTGAGTCGTTCCGACTTTACGAACCAGCTCTACTGTCTTGCCTTCTGAATCCAGGGTCTGGAATTTCACAAACAACTCTCCACGTTGCTGAACCTCTTCAATGTTCACCGCATGCATGGATGTGGTTTTGGCGCCGGTATCAATCCGGGCCTTGTGTTTTATTTTAAGATCCGGAAGGCTGACCCATTCCACTCGACCAATTAAAACTTTTTCTTTGAGTAGTTGTGCGAACGCCGGAGTGGATAAACCAATCAGAACTCCGAGCATGAGGATAATCAATCTCACTAGGAATGACCTTTTTAAGAACTAGATAGAGAATTAAATCTTAATGCACAGATAGGGTGCTCGGCAATAGGGATAAGCTGCC
>JBEIEO010000059.1:0-13355 GCA_040382895.1 Halobacteriovoraceae bacterium | reverse complement strand
GATCGAACTGCAATCCCTCGCGAAGGAAGATGACAGAATCCTGATAACTACCTCCTAATCTGCGGGAAAGAGAAAGGAGGAGCTCAACGATCTCAGTATAAAATTTGTATGACGGAAGCGCGCCTAGAGCCATTGGTTCTTGGCGGGATTGCCAATTAAATTTCTTGAGCCAGTTCTCTAATTCCTCAGCCGGATTTTTCTTAATTATCAGAGAGTTAGGAAAAATCCTCGCCGGGGACTCAACCCAGTAAATCAGCACTAATAAAATCAATCCATAAGTCAGGAGTGAAAGCATATTAAGCCCCCTAAAAATTGTCCCCTATCATGGAGCTTTAATTGACAGCGTGCAACTCGATATCATACTTTCAAATGCATGAATTCACTTCAGAAACAAACCACCCATTCAGCTACTGAAACCCCTGAAACTTTTGTTCAGGAGTTCGAAAAACAGATGCTGGCGGCCAGTTTGACTGAGGCTGAACTTACAATGAAAAAATTGAAGTTCTTGGGATTAAACTTCGATCCCTTTAATCAGGACGTCTCACTTGAATGCCAGCAAGTCATGGATAACTTAGGGTTAACTTCACACCTGAAAAATCCATACCTCGCCACCAATATTCTCTTGCGACTTCTGGATAAAACCGAAGAACGAATAAACAACCTTAAGCAATAGTTGCACATGAACAAAATTCCTGAATGCCTCATCCATCCGGTTTCAATTAAACTGATCCGGCAAGGACACCCGTGGATCACTGCGGACAGTTTCTCTAATCGATTTCCGCGCCATTCGGAATTCATCATCGCTACCGATGATCGCAAGCGTCCTATGGCACTTTTGTTACACGATCCCTTCCATAAAAATGTCAAGGCCCGCGTCTGGAGCACGAAGCTTCCTTTCGATCGCGAAGCTCAGCACTTCACCGCTTCGATCCAAGGCAGATTGGATCTGGCCTTTGATAAGAGAATGCAAACTCCGGAGCTCAAAGAAAGAGACAACTTTTATCTGGTCTTCGGTGAAGCAGATCAACTTCCGGGTCTTTTTATTCAAAAATTAAAAGACAGGATTCTTATTCAGTTCTACACCAGTTTCTGGAACCGCTATAAGTCCATCATTCAAACCACGGTGCAGGAAGTTTATCCTGATATCAAAGATGAGAATGTGTGGTTTCAGCTGCGGGGTGAAACTCGTGAGCTCCAGAAATTACCTGAGAACGCCCAGGACAAAGAGCGCCGGGATGAATTTCATCTTCAGGAATTTGGTCTGCAGTATCTGGTTCGATTAGGTTCTTCCTATGATCATGGTCTCTACACAGATATGAGTTCCATTCGTCATGTTCTAAAAAGATTCGTGACTCCGGATTCTTCCGTGCTCAACCTATTCTGCTATACCGGTGCCTTTTCTCTCTGGGCCATGAAACTCGGAGCTAAATTTGTGACTTCAGTTGACCTCTCACCGAAGTACATTGAATGGCTGCAACAGAATCTGGGACTCAATCCTGATCTTAATACAACTCAACACGAATCACTCACGATGAGTGTCGATGAAGCTTTGGATAAACTGGCCACTGATCAAAAGAAATATGACCTGATTATCTGCGATCCTCCATCGTCTTCTTCTGATGGCGAAAAAAGAACCTCGGCCATCAAGGCTTACCGGGACTTGATTACGAAGATGGACAAGGTCCTTAACCCGAAAGGGAAACTGGTCGTTTTCTTAAACACTCACCAGGTGACGAATCAGAAATTTGAAAAAACGATTCAGGATAATCTGGCAGAACTCAAGCTCAACTACAAGCTGGGCACAAGGCTCTCGCTAGGTCAGGACTGCCCGACACTCAAAGGTTTCCCAGAAGGAAGCTATCTCAAGGGTATTGTCCTGGAGAAACAATGATTCAGGTAAAAAACCTCAGAAAAACTTTCATCTCTCATGTGAAAGAACCGGGCCTCAAAGGTTCTCTTAAAGCGCTCTTTAAGCGTGAAATAAAACAAAAAGATGCGTTGAAGTCTGTAAACCTGGAAATCAAACAGGGTGAAATCTTAGGGCTCATCGGCGCCAATGGGGCGGGTAAAACCACTTTGGTAAAAATGCTTGCAGGTATTGTTCATCCAACCTCTGGAGATGCTACCGTCATGGGCTACGTCCCCTGGCAGCGATCGAATGAGTATCGCAAGCAAATGTCTCTCATCATGGGACAAAAAAATCAGGTATGGTGGGATCTTCCCGCCATGGATAGCTTCATTCTGCTCAAAGAAATTTATCAGATTCCCGAAACTCAATATAAATACAATGTGGAGTTTTTGGCAGAAACTCTGATGGTGAAAGACCATTTAAAGACTCAGGTTCGCAAACTCTCTCTGGGCGAGAGGATGAAGGTCGAGTTGATGGCAGCTCTCCTGCATAATCCAAAAGTCATTTTTTTGGATGAACCTACCATTGGTCTTGATATTTCCGCTCAAAAAGCTGTTCGCGGATTCCTGCGCCAGTATCAGAAGGAATATAAACCGATCACCATTCTTACCTCTCACTACATGGAAGACATTAAAGAACTTTGTCCTCGAGTGGTCATCATCAAAGAAGGTGAGTTCGTTTATGATGGGGCCCTTTCCCATATTCAGAAGATGTTGGGAGACGAAAAGGTGCTTACCGTGACGACGGATTCGACGACCTTTAAGCTCAATGTTCCCCGCCATGATCTCTCTAAAAAAACCCAGGAACTATTTGAGAAGAATACAATCCTGGATCTCAACATTCACGACCCTTCTATCGAGGACATCATCGAATCCATTATGCGCAATGGAGTTCGGCCCTCATGAGATGGTGGCGCCACGTAATGGCGATGGAACTCCGAAAAATCATCGCCTACCGTTCAGATTTTTGGATCACTTTCCTGGGTCAGACCGCTATTCAATTAGTGGTCGCTAGAGCTCTTTGGCAATCTATCTTCGAAGCTCAGGGCGTGAAAGAGATGCAAGGTTATACCTTGGAGATGATGCAACTGTATTATCTCATCGTTCCCATAGGCATGAAGATCATTACCGGGGAAAATTTCGGTTTCATGGCCCGGGAAATTTATGAAGGGACTTTCACTCGCTATCTTCTCTATCCCCTCTCAGTCTTTCAGTACAAAACCTTCACTTACATGTCCTATAGCCTTTTCTATTCCGTGCAGTTAATTCTTCTCTACATGCTCTATCGTGTATTTGTGGGTGAAGCTCCCATGAATGTTCAGGATGTAGGTAATCTGCTGCTGGGAACGGGGTTATTTTTTCTTGCGGCTTTTGCTTACGTAATGATGGGCATGCTGATTGAACTACTGGCACTCTGGGCCGATAATATCTGGTCGGTGGCAGTGATGATGCGCTTTTTTACCTCGTTTTTAGGCGGAGCTTTTATTCCACTTACCTTTCTCCCGGAATGGTCTCAGAAGATACTTGTCTGGACTCCCTTTCCTTATCTTGTATCTATTCCTGCCCGCACCGTGATGGGTCTGACCGATCTGGAAGAGATAGCGAAAGCCATCCTTATCATACTGGTATGGATCCTGGTGTTTATGGAGCTGGTGAAACTTCTGTGGAAAAAAGGTGAAATGAAATACACCGGAGTAGGCATATGAAGCGCTACCTCAGGTTGTATCTGCATTTCTTGCGCTTTTCTTTCTCAAAGGCGCTTGAGTTCCGGATGGATTTCACCTTCCGGATTATCATGGACATCATTTACTATGCGGTAAATATTCTTTTCTTCAAAGTCATCTATCTTCATACACCCATGCTCGCTGGATGGACCGAGGCACAGATGATGATTTTTATTTCAAGCTACATTCTGGTAGATGCGATCTGTATGACCGTTTTCTCCAGTAACATGTGGTGGCTTCCCCATTACATCAATAGGGGTGAGCTCGACTATCATCTGATACGACCCGTATCACCATTGTTCTTTTTGTCGCTGAAAGAATTTTCTGCTAATTCATTCATGAATCTGATCATCGCAGTGGGAATATTCATCTATTCCCTAGTTAATTATCCCTACGATTACAGCTGGTATCAGGTACTGCTACTGATTGGTTTAATTCTGAATGGTGCATTGATTTACTATTGCTGCCAGATGATGATGATTCTTCCTGTGTTCTGGACTCAAAGTGCGAAAGGTTTCATGGATCTTTTTTTCAGCATGTCTCTTGCGATGGAGCGGCCGGATCGAATTTATAAAGGTTGGTTGCGGTATATATTCACCATCATTTTGCCTTTCTCATTGATCGCATCCTTTCCGGCAAGACTCTTCATTGAGAAATTTGATTGGCAGACGTTTGCCCACTTAGTAGCAGTGTCTATCGTATTGTGGACAGTGATGTTACTGGTTTGGAAGAAAGGACTAAAAACGTATTCCAGTGCGAGCTCTTAGAAAGCTTTTACCCGGCCGACGAGGATATCCCAGAACATTTTGAAGTCACCTAGAAGGCTGTAGAAGGGATGCTTGAAAGTAGCGGGTTTATTCTTTTCAAAGATAAAGTGTCCTATCCAAGCAAGGCCATATCCAACAACAGGAACCATGACTAGAAGAATGGTTTTACCGGTGAAGAAGAAAAGCACCAAAAGAGCGATGACCCCACAAGTCCCCAAAAAATGCAGCTTACGACAGGTAATATTCGAGTGTTCTCTCAAATAATACGGGTAGAAGTCTGCGAAATTTCTGAAGTCCATGGGTAGCCTTTTATTTCACTATCATATAACGCAAGCTTTCGAATTCTCAAGAATTTTTAATTAGATCATAACCAAAAAACTCAAGTTATTCCCGAGTGTTCCGATAAGCTATCTAAAGAGGCTTTAAGTGAACAAACTTATTCTATTTCTCTTAATGATTCCTGGCTTTGCTTATGCAGAAGCAGAATTCGACATAATCCCTTCTTCTCAATACGAAGACCAATTCCGTTTAGATCGAATCAATAACTTGATTGAAATTGCGAGTGTTGAATACCCACGAAATCCCAGAGCTTCTTTTTGTACAAGACCGACAGACATGATCGATACGATTGTGCTTCATCACTCGGAAACCCGAAACACTGAAACTCCCGAAGATATCAATCAATATCACCTCAACCGAGGTTCTCCGAATGATCCCTGGTACATGATCGCCTATAGTTTTGTGATGATGGCACCTTACGAAGGCCAAACCAGGCCAGCGCTGAAAGCCTTTTATGGAAGACCGATGCACATCGTTGGTGCCCATGCTGGAAGCAATATTTTTGTCCCCATGGATGATGTCCAAAAGAAACTTTGGGATGAAAAGAAAATTCTCTGCGGTAAAGATTTAGGAACCCAAACTTTTGATCCAAAGCTGGTTCAAAATGGAAAGATCAAGGCCAACGTAACTACGATTGGTCTTGTTGTGAATGGTAACTATTCTCTCTTTAGTGGATCACGTCTGAGAAATGGAAGACGAAACCCTTACCCTAATCCCAACGGATTTATTCCCCCAAAACAACCGACAAGTAATTTGATCGACTCTCTGGCACGACTTTCATGTCAGGTACAGAAAAGTTATCCTCGAATCAAAATCCTGGCCTATCACAACCAGTATCACCGCACGAGCTGTCCGGGATCAATTCAGGAATCAAAGAATTTGAAAGCTATTCAGACAAAAGCAAAGGAATACGGATGCGACTTCAAACTTCTATCGCAAAAATATTAATCTTTTGTCTTATTTCCGTCAGCGCCCATGCGCAGACGACAGAGAAAGACATGCGCAAACTTTTTGATAAGTATGATCAGGTCATGAATCAACAAAAGGTTGAGTTGATTGATGAAGTCTTTACCAAGAAGTTCCTGGAATCTCATGGTGGAAAAGAAGCCTTTGCCGAAAAAGTCAAAACGCTTCCCTACGTAAAACCAAAGAAAGGTTTGGCAAAAGCTTTTGCAAGATTGAAGAAAAGCAAAAATTGGGAAATTTTTTACGGTTAAAGATAAACAGGGTGATGATGTTTCAAAGGAATATATCGTCAAAGAAGAAGACGGCAAACTCAAAATTGACGGTACTCTAAGCGATGGTTAAAACTTCCTTTTTAATACTCATTCTGATGCTGACCACTGGCTGTGGCAAAGAAGTGGAGATCTCCAATAAGAAACTGGAGTATAATTCCAGTTTATCAACGGCTACTCCGGAAATTGAGGGCACTCTCATAAGGGGGACACCGGATAAGATCCAGGTCACCAACGGAACCTATCAAGTGAGCATGTATAGCTCCTACGATGCCCTTGAATTCATTGCAACCAGACAATTGAACAAATCGTATACTGTTCGTTTTAGAGGCAAAATCAAAAGTAATCAATATGTGGTAGAAACTATGCGAGCCAAATAAGAAGGGCCTCTTTCGAGGCCCTTTGTTTTACACTTAAGATTTAACGATTCGATCTCTCCAGGCCTTAATATCCGGGGCCAGGTAGTCATACTTCATCGAATCGATGGTGTACGCAGAGAATTCATAATCATGAGAGTGAGTCAGACACTCGGTCGGACATACAGTGGTACATAGACCACAGTAGCAGCAAAGAGCTGTATCGATGGTGAACTGATTAAGTTTCAAGCGGATCGCCTGACCATTGGAAGTCTTCTTGATCTCAGAGCCTTCAGGAAGTTTTTCCGAAGCAATGTAGATACAATCAACTGGACAGGCCATCGCACACTGAGTGCAGCTGATACAGTTCAGAACATCATTGAAGAGTCTCATACGAGCTCTTTCAGGAAGAACTTCGCGAACTTCTGGATACTCAATAGATACTGGTTTTACGGCCCACACATATCTGAAAGTAATCCACATCCCTTTGATGGTAGTGGTGATACCGTCAAAGAGAGCGCCGAAGTACTCTTTTACGGATGAAGTTTCATGGACGTTAGTGCTCATCGGTCTACCTCGCCTAATACGATGTCAATTGATCCAACCGTTGCCACAAAGTCAGCAATCATCTGACCTGGGGCCACATGTGGAAGCATAGAAACGTGCGTGAAGCACGGGGATTTAACTTTTAAACGGTAAGGCATCTTCTCATCTTGCTTGGCCACCAGGTGGAAAGCCAGCTCTCCACGTGGACATTCATGACGAACATAGACTTCACCCTCAGGAAGTTTGATAACTTTAGGAACCTTACCCATAACCGGACCTGGCTCAAGCTTCGCTACAACCTGTCGAATGATCTTGATACTTTCGATCACTTCTTTCATACGAACGATGTAGCGGTTCCAACAGTCACCGACGACACCAACTTCTCCAGTTCCAACCGGAACGTCGAAATCAAATTCAGAGTAAAGTGAGTATGGCTCATTCTTACGAAGATCCCACTTCATCCCAGCTCCTCGCAGAACTGGACCGGAACCACCATATGTTAAACAGTCATCCACAGACATGATACCTACGTTCGCTGTACGCTGAACGAAGATGCGGTTCATGGAAACAAGTTCATGATATTTTTTAGCTTCTTCTTCCATGTCATCACAGAAAGCCATTACGCGAGAGATCTGCTCATCGTTCCAGTCGTTCCAAATGCCGCCAATCCAGATGTAGTTATAGAGAAGACGGGCCCCAGAAACTTCTTCGAATAAACGAAGGATTCTTTCACGATAGTCAAAAGCATAAAGGAATGGAGAGAAAGCTCCCAAGTCCAGTGCGTATGTACCGAAGGCCATCAAGTGCGAACCAATACGCTGAAGCTCAGCAGTCATGATTCGAAGAAGTTCAGCACGACGAGGAACCTCTGTACCTAACATTTTTTCGATGGTTGCAACGTAAGTCCATTCCATATTCATAGACGCCAGGTAATCCAGGCGATCAACGAAAGGAATAATTCCACGGAAATCCAGGTTTTCAGAATGTTTTTCCATACAACGGTGTAAGTAACCAAGGTGAGGAATGGCGTGTGCCACGATTTCTGAATCAGTCCAGATTTCGATGCGAAGAACTCCGTGAGTAGCAGGGTGCTGAGGACCCATGTTCAGGGTCAAAAGCTCAGACTTTAGCTGTTCAGTTTCAGAGTTTACGGTGCGCGGTTCTGGTTCACCAATGTCCCAACGACTTTGCATATATTCTTACCTTCTTATTGAGCTTTCTCAGCTTGAGCTTTTTTAATCATTTCCTGACGAACGATATATTCACGGTCATCCATGTTCATCTTCGAGTCAGGGTAAACTTCCATGCCGTTATAATATTTCTGAGCAATGTAATCCTTGCGCAGTGGCCAGCCTTGCCAGTCATCCGGACAAAGAATTCTTCTCATATCCGGGTGATTGTTAAAGCGGATGCCAAACATGTCGTACACTTCGCGTTCCTGGAAGTTTGCTGCTAGATAAACACTCACAATCGAATCAATCGTTGGATTCACTCGATCAGTAAGCTTTGCCTTAACAATCAGAATACCTTTATTGTTATTCGGATCGTAGTTAGTCAGCATGTAGCAGACTTCCATGTAATCCATGTAGTCCACACCACTGATCACATGCAGAGAGTTCCAGCCGTTTTCTTTATTGTTCTTAAGAAACTCGATCACTTTATAAATGTGAGAAGCTTCAACCGTGATTGATGAGTCTGTTTTCTTATCAGCAGCAAGGAAAGCGACAGCGTTGGCACCTTGAACATTACGATTGATAAGATCAGCGATTTCCTTATGCATGCTTCACCCACTTATTACGAAGAAGACGCTCATTAGCGATTTTCTTCTGCAGAGTCATTACACCTTCGATAAGAGCTTCCGGACGCGGAGGACATCCAGGAACGTAAACGTCTACCGGAACAACTTCATCAACGCCGTTAAGGACGTGATAACCAAATTGCCAGTAAGGGCCACCCTTATTCGCACAAGAGCCCATCGATATAACATATTTTGGTTCAGCCATTTGCTCGTAAAGAGTCTTCACTCGAGATGCCATCTTCAACGTCACAGTTCCTGCAACGATCATTAGATCCGCGCGACGAGGAGTTGCCATGAAGGCACCACAACCGAAACGTTCTAAGTCATATTTTGAAGCACCAGTGGCCATCATTTCGATCGCACAACAGGCAAGACCAAAGGTCATTGGCCAAAGAGAATTTTTTCGACCCCAATTCAAAAAGTCGTCAAGGGTCGTAAGAACAACACCATCTTGCATGGAGAAACTCCGGTTACATTGAAAAAGTTCTAGCTTAAGTTTTACAGCTTAGGGCCTGAAATTTCAATCATTTCCAGAGTGAATATAACTCTTGTCGGATTTATTTCTGAGCACAACGAGTGTGATAGCTTTGTTGGAATTTTTCTTTGTCAGGTGTGGATAAGGGGGATCCGGTCGAAGCTGGGCCACGCTTTGGTCCTTGCTGCATATAGGCAAGGCGCTTTTTATCATTCTCACAAACCTTATTTAGGACCAATTCATACTCCATAAGAGCAGCGATAGGGTACGGGACGCCGTAAGCCGAGGAAATAAAATTTATTTTATCCTCTTTTAGGTCCGAAAACGAGCTAGCTATGTTGCGTTGTTGCAGCTGTTTATTAAAACTCGAGTAGTACGGTCCAACATGGTAAAAAAGTTCGACTGCTTTTGAGTAGGATAGCTGCCCGTTATCCCCTTCAATCTTCTGGCAATGAGAACGGGACTGAACTTTAGTGCTGAAGAGTTCTTTCAAAACCCGACACTCTGTCAGAAAGGCCTGAACCTCACCACCCTCACCTTCGATGGTGCTCTTGATGAAATCCTTCGCGTTGAAATGTTCTGAATAGGGATTAAAACTTCCGCGATAAACGAAATGAGTTAATTCATGGGCCAGATCCAGCAGAGCATCATCCCAGGCCAGATGGCGGCTGATGTAGACTACGGAGCGGGATTCATAAATCACATGCTCTGGGGAATGAGGGCTGAACTTTCGAACCAGTGTCGTATCAGTTAATGAAGAATCACCGACTTTTATGACATCCGTTAAGGTATGCCCCATCCGAGCAGCTTTGTACTGCGCTTCTTTAATGAGCTTTTCGCCTGTGCGCGAGCGTCCGAGAAGTTCAAATAACTTTTTTAGGTTTAATTCTGAGCTAGAAGTGAAATCCATCCAGGTGCCCCGGCTCATCTGGCCTTCCACATGAATGGTTTTTTCTTCCACTGCATGTAGAGGAAAATTGAGACTGAGAAATAGCAGGATGAATGAGCAATACTTCATTAAACTGCTCTTCGGCAGTCGTCCTGATTTCTGGAGAAAATTTTACGCTTAGAGTGAGATTAATTTGAAAGTATGAATAACCTTACCCGAGTCATTTACCTGGATATCTCCCAGAGTTTTCACTTCCGTCGGTGCTCCCCCTACCAGAGAGATTCCTACTTTGTATTTTCCTGTCGGAAGATGAAATTCACTCATCCTGAAAGCTTGCGGCAAGGTGGTCCAATGGCGGATATCGGCTTTTTCAAAAGCGGCTATCCCTTTCGAGGATGCCACATAAGTCGCCATGGCCGCAGTCTTAGCAATCAGTTCACCGTTCTTTTTGAGATTATTATAGACCTGCATAGAGGCCACAATCGCCAGCAGATGTTTCACTGCCAAGCGAGTTCCGGTTTTTACATAACGGCTGACCACATCTTCTTCCAAAACGACCCGGGCGATATCACCATTTTCAGTGATGATGGCCAAAGTCTCAGTCTTGATGACGTTGCCTTTTTCATCCATCACTGTAAGGACGTAGTCTTTAAGTTTTGAAGAAGACTCTATCATCGGAAGCTCAAAGGAAATCGCCGCTTCCTGAACGGCCAGTTTGGTAGCGTGATACCCAAAAATAAAATCCCCATTCCCACCAGTCGCAGAAGGGGCCATGCCCAGCTTATTCATAGCAAAAGCTGTCAGAACTTCGGATCCAACAGAAGCAATGAAGGCTTTCGCTCCCGGACTATCCACCGAGTCCACAGCACCCCGAAGCCCGAAATTAAAAGGCTTTCCAACTTTCTGTGGGATAAGTCCTTCTTCCAGCATGATGACAACGTTGGATTTCTGATTAAGTTTTTTCAACACATCTGCAGATGGTTTAAGACTTTTTTGAAGAGAGACCAGCTCATTGCCACGAATCTCTTGAGTGAGACTCAAGATTTTGTAATGAAGAAAATCCCTGAATTGAGAAAAGGCAGTGGTTTTCTCATAAGCCTTGGCTGCCGGTTTCTTCCCTTCACTTAAAGCACCTTCATATTCTTTTATATACTCCAGGGACTTTGAGTTAAAGACAGAGAAGGCTCCACCCATGGATTCCAGGATGTTCAGAGCATCTTTGTAAAGTTGCGGAGAAATTTGTTTGTCGTTTCTGATGTCGGAAACTTCATGAATCTGACCGCCAAAAACTTTTAACATCAAATCGGTCTGATAAATCGTTTTGATATCTGCACTTCGCTGGAGCTCCTGAAAATAAGAATCCCAGGCGAGAATGGTTCCCCTCGCACCTTGCAGGTCGAGCTTTTCTTTGGTTTTTAAGTAACGGGCGTAATACGCCTTGGATAAAAAATAGTGCGCATAAGAGCGCTCATAACTCGCACCATAGAAGACATCCGATGCGTCGTTGATCAACAGTGTTGCGGCTTTTACTGATAATTTTTTGGTGTAGAGCTGATCGATGAGCTCTACGGCAGTAATAAATTCTTTGATGGAGCCGGACTCATTTCCCTGGCTGAGAAGCAACGTCCCCTGCTCCAGATGCCACAAGAGTATACTTTTTTTGTCTTTTTTGAGCACGCTTTTATTAAGGAGTTCGGCAGCAGCCGCATAGTCTCCGCTGGCGTAGGCTTCGCGGTAGGCGCGCATTTGATCTTTCATCTTGGAGGCACAGGCCCCCAAGACGAGAAGAATTGAAACTAAAAAAATCCGATGAAAAAATCTTACCATCCGACTGCTGACTTCTCAGAGTACTTGTTCACTTTCGTACGAGTACGTAGTACTTCAGTAGCAGTTTCGATGTTGGTCATACGGATGTTAACCGAGTATTCCTTGATCGTTTTACCTGAACGTTTTTCTGGTTTCATGTAAACGTTACCGAATATCATAATATCAGCACCAGTCTGTTTCCCAATCTTCTTGGCAGTTGCAGGATCAACCATACCATCATTCTGGTAAGTGATCTCACCCAGAATTTTTTCACGAGCCAGGTTATCCACCAGTTCGAACTCACCTGAGATTGAAAGCTCATTCAGAAGTTCATCGTTCAGATCACCGATCGGGAAATAGGCTTCTGAAGTTTGATTCTGAACTTCAGCGATGAAGACTTTCGGTGTACCGAATTTGGCCTTCATTTTTGAGAAACCAGGATGAGCCTTCATCTGCTTAATCACATCAGTGATGGCCTGAGTGGTATCAGCACTCATCCAGTTATCAGTGATCTCGAGTGCTTTTTCATCTGATTCGTTAGCATCAACACGCTTTGCTTTGAAACTTCCACAAGAAGTTGCCAGCATACTTAGAGCAAGGACAGGAACTAGAAATTTCATATTTACCTCTTATACTTCGCCTTTACGGGCCTTAACAAAATCTTCATCAATCTGATCCAGAGCTTTCTTCACGTTCTCTTTGGTTTCAGCATCGTCAGCTTTTGAAACGATATCTTCAGAAGCTTTTTCGATAGCGGCTTTCAGACGAGCTGATTCCATACGAACCAGAGTGGCGCAAGTAAAACCAATGTAGTCTTTCTTCGCACCCATTTTCTGGAGGTAGTTACGCTTTTCCCAGTAAGTCTTGATCACGGCTGCACCGTGGATCAGAGACTGAACTCTTTCTGCCAGAGTGTTTGAAACAAACTCTCTCATCGGCTGAGTTTTTGGATTGTTAGGGTCAATTGCTGGTGCACCTTCTTCAGAAGCAGCAAGAGATTTCTGGATGAATGTGGTTATCTCAGAAGCGATATCAGCGCGAACGTTGGCCTTAGCGAGATTACAGGCGATCTCGCGGTTTACTTTCGGCTCGGTCTCAAAAGAGAAATAACGATACTTTTTAGTATCCATATTTTCCTGCTCAACCCAAACCGAAGCGTCTTCAATCCAGCCCGGGCGGGTGGTAGAAGAGGCATCACGGACTTCGAAGTCACGAGCGATAGTCTCAGTGTTGTCCACGTCTTTTACTTTCTTTTTGCTCGAGCAAGCTGTTCCAAGAAAAGAAACGGCAAGCAGCATAGACATTAGCTTCATCATAGGAGCTCCTTTTTTCAGTCTAAATGTAAGTCAGATAAATGTTGTTCAAGATATTCAGAAAAATAATTTTTAACTTTCAGAAGATCATCTGCTTGGCTGCGGCCAGTAACGGTTTCTGAGTTCGAGATCGTTTTCTTATTCTCTCCACAAATGATGCTGGTCATGCTCAAAGTGAAGTTGTACTTCTCAAAACCAG
>JBEIEO010000058.1:0-13379 GCA_040382895.1 Halobacteriovoraceae bacterium | reverse complement strand
TAAGAAACCAGTTAGGATCGGAGTGATCGCAAAGAAAATCATGATCGTTCCATGCATAGTAAAGAGCATGGCGTAGGTGTCTGGTGGAACCACACCGCCTGTGTGTGGGAACATCAGCTTACCGATCAGAGGAAACGGCACTCCCGGGTAGGCCAGAGTCCAGCGGATCATAAGGGCCATTAGACCACCTACAAGCAACCAGAAAATTCCGTACCACAGGAACTGTTTACCAATGACCTTGTGGTCAAATGAGAAAACGTATTTTGACATGAACGTTTTAGGTTCGTCGTGGATGTGTTGTTCTAAGAAAGCCATTATTTACTCCCCCACTTCCAACCCCAGCGAAGAGACATGTCTTCGGTGTCGTTAGTTGCGATTGCCATACTTTGAGATTCTTTTTCCCACTGCTGATATTCTTCCTGAGTAAGCACAGTTAACCGAGCCTTCATCAGGTAATGGTGGTTACCGCACATTTCTGCACAGGCGATTTCGTATTTGCCTGGTTTCTTAGCATCGAACCAGATTTTGGCATAACGACCAGGAATGGCGTCAGCCTTGATACGAGCGTTTGGAAGATAAAAAGCATGGATCACATCTTTAGATGTCATCTGGATCATGATTTTCTTACCTGCAGGAACATAGAGGTTATTCAAATGAACCACGTCATCGGCGGTATTGAATTCTCCATCCTGACCAGCGTGACGGAAGTTCCACGCCCACTGCTGTGCCAGCACCTGTACCTTCACCACATCGTCACCTTCTGGGAAGTTCCAGAAAACTTCTTTCATATCGCGGGTAGAAACTTTTGTGATCACCATGTCCACTGAAAGGAATACACCCAGAGCGATGAAAGCTGTGATCAACAAGTGCTGCTTTTCGTTTCCGTGAGTATAGACTGGTTTTTTGTGACGTTTTTGAGAGTAAAGAAAAGAGAAACCAAAAAGACCGATAACTACCAGAGCGAACCAGAAGATGTTCACGTAGGTCGTGTAGTTAAAGAGCCACTCGATCAAGTGACCATTGGTAGAGATGTCTTCAGGTGGTTGAATACGCTCCCAAAGGCTCATGGATTCCGCAGAAATCTCATGAACGTTGGAGATCAATCCAAGAAGACGTTCAGAAAATGAATAGTTCATCTCACAACATCCTGTGAAAAAAATTAATATAGCAATGATTTAACTCATTGAATTGTAGCTTAAAGATTTGGGTTCATCTACCCAAAACAACTAGAAAAATCATCTTAGGATAAGGAGGACACCAAGCTGCATCGGTAAATAAAAAAGCGTCAAAAAGAAATAGGCCCGGGACCATTTTTTAACATCCAAAGGATTCTTCTTAAATCCCATGATAGCCCAAAAACTAAGGATGACACCAATAATCAAAGAACTGTCTAAATACGCTTGCCCTCTCCAACCCCAGACAAAAGGTAGAAGGCCATAGAGCAGCATCATCAGACTATAAAGCAATATGTTGATTTGGATAAAACTCTGAGGATGAGTCTGGGCAAAAGTGAGAATATGAGCGTTGGCGTACTCTTCTCTACGATAAAAGCTGATGGCCATGAAATGTGGGATCTGCCACAAGAACAACAAACCAAATAAATAGATACCCATCCCACTAAGAGTATCCGTAACTAGGGTCCAGCCCATTAAAGTCGGAAGTGCTCCCGGAATGGCACCTACATAGAGGGCGTAAGGAGATTTTACTTTGAGCGGTGTGTAAAAGTAGATGTAAGACAAAGCTGAGAAAAGTCCAAGACAGGCCGTTAAAAGATTGCCGAAGATCCAAACCAACAACGTCCCTACGAAGATGAGACCCCAGCCCCAGTAAAGCGCGACATTCGGATGCAAGCGACCTGCCGGTAAAGGACGATTCTTGGTACGCTCCATGTACTTATCAATATCCCGCTCAATATAGCAGTTGATACTTAAACTGCCTGCGGCCTGAAGCCAGATCGCCAAAAGAGCGATGATCAAATAAATCAGATTCATACTGATAGGGGCCAGGAACACACCAACCAGTAAAGTGATCACCACTAGGATGGTGAGCTTAGGTTTAAACAGATCCATCAGATCATTAAGATATGTTGGTACCGCCCCTTGAAAGAAATGATGCTCATGACGGCGCAGTCTTACGATCAGATAGAGAAGAGAGCAAAAAGAAATCAAGGCCACACCGAAATGCCAGATGATGAGTTCGCGACTGGAACTTCTTCCCATCTTGAGTCCCAGCCACAATTGCATTCCCATGCTCAAGAGTCCAATCAAGGCCGCGGGCTTCCATTTGGGAAGATGCTTGAGGAGATAACTAAAAACAAAAAGGCCACTTAATGTAGTGAGAATTCCCATCGTGCGATGGATGAGGGCGAGACTTCCGGCCAGAGGAATTTCTGATTGTTTTTGCCAACAGGCCCAGAAATTCAGTGAGTCCTCGCAACTGGCAAGCAAGGAAGATTTGCGAAGAATACCTCCCAGGACAAACTGAAAAACTAAAAAGAATAAAAAGAATCCCACCACATCTTTAAGTTTAGGGTTCCACTTCTCTTTCAAGGACACTTCAAAATCAAGATGGCGGGTACCTTCGAGAGAAGAAAGAAACAAAAGGGAAAACACCAGATGTAAAATAGTCGTAATCGTCGGGAGTTTATAAAGGAAAGTGGCAAGACCCAACAGGGATTGTAGGATGACTAAAAACAAGGGAAGAAGTGCTTTGTAGCGTGCTTCTTTCCAGCGATCGAACGCCCATGCAAAACTTAGAATGCCAACTATACCAGCGAGGAAGCGGTGAAGAGATTCATAGAAAGCCGGGGTCATGTAGAGAGGAAGAAACTCCCCAAAACACAGAGGCCAGTCGGGACAGACCAGCGCTGACTTGAGCACCTGTAGTTGGGCCCCGACTACCAGAAGAACAATCGTTCCCAGGTAGAGAGGCCAGAATAATAGGGTCATACGAACCAGTGATAAAGCATGAAGTAGACCACGACTCCGGTCACACTGACGTACATCCAGATAGGAAAAGTGATCCGCGCAATTTTGCGGTGTTTTTCCCGTTCATTTCGGAAAGCGTGCCAGAAAGTCTTCAGGATCATTGGTACCATGGCCGCAGCGAGAATGATATGCGGGATAAGAATTATCAAATAGACAGTTTTGATCCAACCCAAATCCGGAAATTTCTTACTCGGAACATGATAGTGGTAGATCAAATACGAAGTGAGGAAAGCAGCGGAGACCACCAGAGCGGAAATCATGAGCTTCTTATGAAGCTCTTCTTTTTTTTGTTTGATGGCAATGTAACCGAGCAACAGAAAAGTTGCGGCCACTGCATTCAAAGAAGCATTAAGTGTTGGTAGATCCTGAACTTTCATGGGTCTCTCTCAGAGCACGATGCTTTTTGATCAGGCGAAAAATAGTAAAGTAAGGAATATAGATCGCAAGAATGAAAAGACCAAGAATCAGCGTGGTATTTGAATCCTTCCCGCTTTGATCACTGCCTACGCAGTAAGGACAAGCGAGAAGGTTTTGAACAAAAAATAAGCTTACTAAAAATACGGTTAATCTCATTATAGTAAATAGATAAACGTGAACACAAGAATCCAGACCAGATCCACAAAGTGCCAGAACAGTCCAAGGATTTCGAGTCGGTTATAGTCACCGTTATCGTAGTGACCTTTGTAAGCGTTGATGTATTCGCAGATCAGGTAACCCACACCAGTGGCCACGTGTAATCCGTGGAAACCTGTTACCAGGTAGAAAGTTGAACCAAAGAGGCTCGTGCCATCTTTAAAGAAAGCCAACTCAATTCCCTGATGGACCAGATGGGTGTATTCGTAGACCTGGATGCCTAGGAAGATGGCCCCACCGATAATAGTTACTAGAAGCCAGTTGAGCATCCCTTTACGGTCGCGTGCTTTACAAGCATCGATGGCAAGAACCATTGAAACAGATGAGCAGATAAGGAGAAAGGTAGCGATACCAGAAAGAGTAATCCCAAGATATTGAGCAGGATTAGGCCAATCAAGTTTTGAGCGAAGAACTGCGTAGGCAATCAAAAACCCAGAGAACGACATCGCATCGGTCACCAGGAAAATCCACATACCGATTTTACCTGGAGTGGCCTTGCCAAATTGAGGATCTACTCCACCAATAAGAGGATTAGTTGAATGATGAGCACCGTGAGAATGGTCGGACATAATAAGGACTCCAACAGCGATAAGTTGAATGATTTAAAGCTATTCTACACGCTAACTTGGTCCCTAGGCAACTGCGTTGACGTGCGTCATCGTTGATTTTTCTCTAACCTAGTCCACCAGCTGCCGAAGTTTTTTGTCCAAATCATCTAATTGCCCAAAGGTTTCAACGTTCAATGTCCGAACCAACGATGGGCGAATCTCTTTAACGGCTCCACCTACCCAAAGTTTCGTTTCAGGGAGTGCATCCTTAATCTTCGTCAGGACTTCATTCAGACCTGGAGTCCGGTTGGCATAAAAAGGGCTGGCACTCAAAAGAACTGTTTTAGAATTGGTGGCCCGGGCCGCATCAATGATGGACTCTTCCGGCAGATCTTCTCCCAAATACACAAAATCAATTCCATGTTCAGCACACAAGAGGGCCGACAACATCAGACCAATGGTGTGATGCTCACCTGATGGTGCAGCTAAAAGAATCTTATGCTGAGAGCGATTATCTGAAAGATAGTGCTGCCCGATTCGTTTACCAACATAAAACTTAGTGATGGCAGTGAGGGTATGCTCCTGAGCAATGCTCATTCGACCAGCGTGAACGTACTCTCCCACTTTTCGGAAAAGTGCTGCAACCACTTCCAGTGCAAAGTCCCGGCAGGATAAATCCATAGAAGCTTTGTTCAGCTCATGAGTCAGCACATCGAGTTTGTAGGATTGAAGGGCCATGAACATATTTAAGAGGTAAACCTTAGGCTCCAGCAGAGAGGTTTTACGAGTCGCAAGTTTCTTTGGAGTTGGTCCGCTCATCTTTTCCAACAGAGATTTCAAATCATCGTTAGAGAGCTTAGAGATAAGGGAAATGGAATTTCCCAGGGTGGAGAGCTTTCCTAGCATCATCAGTCGCTCAAGTTCCTCTTCCGAGTAAACCCGCCTTCCGTTATCACTGCGCTCGGGGCTGACAGCGCTGTAACGCTTTTCCCAGGCACGGATACAATGAGTAGAGACGCCGCAAAGTTCAGATACTGTTTGGATATTGTAGTATTTCATGCACTATTGATCTCATGGCATGAGTTTAAGAACAATTAAACTCCGAGGGCTGTTCAGGCTTTGTTTAACTTGGTTTAAGCTACTTTAAACTCAATGTCTTAACTCGCTGTAATACCCAATCTGCTACTTCGAAGTTTTTGATATCTTTCATCGTTTTAGGCGATTTAGATTCAATGCCTCCCCAAATGAGCTTCAGTTCTTCGTTCTTTTCATCAGCGCGAGCATAGGCATCGATATTTAGCATCCAGAAACCATCTTTAGGCTCGAGTTTCACTTTGGTGATGATGTGTTCTTCAGATTGTTTGAAATTCTTGAGAGGGACATCTTTAATTTTCTTCAACGGATGAAGAGCAGTGCAAGCTTTTATATTGAACTCGGCATTCTCTTTAACAACTAGTACCTCATCAGGATTAAAGGAATTGAGAATTTTGTTCTGCAGCTCTTTAGGAACCATTTCTCCTTCCACTGATACATACTGATGGCGCATGAAAGTGCAAGGCTTCTCTTTCGCGACTGGAGCCGATTTATTGTTGATTTTGGGCATTGTTGCCCATGCAGAGAGGGAAAGTAGTGTAATAGTGATGAAATAAAGCTTCATGCTAAATTAAAAGGGCTTCTCTCCGAAGCCCTCCCCTATGAGAAAAATTATTCGTCGTTAAATGATCTTCGGTTGCCACCGCCGAAACCACGACCTGCACGATCGCCGCCACGGTTAAATCCACTGCCACCAGCGGGGCGTTCAGGACGAGGGTTAGCTTCAGTCACACGTAGAGCTCGACCGCCCACTTCCTTACCGTTTAGCTGCTCAATGGCCTGAGCACCCAGATCATCTGAAGCCATTTCCACGAACGCAAAACCTTTTGAGCGTCCTGTTTCCTGATCAGTGACCACTTTTACATGAACAACTTCACCGACCTGATTGAAAACTTCCTGCAGATCCTGTGATTTTAGCGAATACGCCAGATTTCCAACATAAAGTCTTTTACCCATAAAACCGCCCTCCTAATTCGACGAACGGACCTCTACGCGGCTTCATTGCACTTATCTTACCTTAGAGAGTTGTTGGGAAAATGAGCGAAAATTAGAAACCCAGGACAAGCATGCTCGAAAGAAAAGTTTCAAAGAAAAACCACTTTTAAGGTCCCAATGACTAAATACATTATATCGTTTGTCCGGATTGTTTTCCAGACCCAAAATCTTGTCTTGGCCAAACAATTATGAGATATAGCCCACCGTATAAAAGACATTCAAAGGATTCCTATGACTAAGACCATGATTTTGGGCAAAGATGCTTCTCTGGAAGATACCATCCTCCGACTAAAGACCAAGCTTTTGGATTGGGGATTTGATGTAGAAGAAGCCTCATGGCTAAATCCTGTTCCGAATGTCTGGTCAGTCCACATTCGTGATCGTTATTGCCCGTATCTTTTTACCAACGGTAAAGGGGTGACAAAAGATGCGGCCCTAGCGTCGGCTTTAGGTGAATTCTTTGAACGCTTGAACTGTAACTACTTCTTTGCAGATTTCTATTTGGGTGAGCGGATCGCAAAATCGGAGTTCGTTCATTACCCGAATGAAAAATGGTTTGCTTACAAGAGTGATAAAATGCCTGAAGGTCTCATGAATGAGTCTCTCTGGGATTTCTATGATCCGGGTCGTGATCTGACCCCGGCTCAACTGGTTGATACCAACTCAGGAAATGCTGACCGTGGGATTTGCGCTCTTCCTTACACCAACGTGATGGATGAAAAAACCTACTACATCCCGATGAATATCGTAGGTAACCTTTACGTTTCAAACGGCATGTCCGCCGGTAACACAAAAAACGAAGCTCGCGTTCAAGCGTTATCAGAAGTTTTTGAACGTTCGATTAAAAATAAAATCCTTGCTGAAGGAATTTCCCTTCCGACCATTCCTAAAGAAGTTTTGAACCGCTACCCGAAAGTGGTTGAGGCCATCGAAGAACTTGAATCTCATGGCTACCCGATCATCTGCAAGGACGCTTCTCTGGGTGGTAAATATCCGGTCATCAACGTAACTCTTCTGAACCCGACTGAGGGAACAGCGTTTGCTTCTTTCGGTGCGCATCCGAAATTTCAGGTGGCCTTGGAGAGGACCTTGACTGAATTATTGCAAGGTCGCCGTCTGGATCAACTGAACGTTTTCTCTCCTCCTACGTTTGAATTGGAAGATGTGGCCGATCACTTAAACCTGGAAGCGCACTTCATTGATTCTAACGGTCTGATTCACTGGAATTTCTTTAAAGAAACATCTGACTATGAATTTGCTGACTGGAACTTTGGCGACAACACCACTCAAGGTGAATACGATGCCCTCATCAACATCTTTAAGCAGATTGAAAAAGATGTTTACGTCATGGACTTTGAACACTTGAATGTTTACGGCTGTCGCATTCATGTTCCGGGTATGTCAGAGATCTACCAGCCAGAAGATCTGGCATGGGATAACAACAACGCTGGCTACGATGTGCGAGCTCAAATCCTGACCGCTCATGAACTAAGCCCTGATGAATTGATGGGTCTTTATACTAGACTTGAAGATAAGGGCTATGACGATATGTTGCTGGTGGCACACGCTATTGGTGTGATCCCGGATGCCAACACATTATGGGCAGATCTTCGTATGGGTGAGTTTAAGGCCATGCTGGCATTTGCCGCCAAGAATTATGAGCTGGCCAAGGCGGGAACAGACTGGTGCCTGCACTTTGCTCCACTTAAGAAAGAGCGCAAATTACTTTATCTATGCTTGAATACTCTGTTAAACATTGAAACCGACGACACGATCAATGAAAAAGACTTCCTACCAACCATCAAACGCATGTACGGCAAAGCTTTGGTGGATAAAGCTCAGAAGATCATCAATGGTTTTGAGAAATTCGATGGACTGCATGAATCAGATCTAAATCTTCGGGGTTTTGAAATGCATGACAAACTCATCGTCAGCTATGAGAAGCTTCAGAGATCCAAGAAGTTGTGGGCCGAGAAGTCCCTTTAATCAATAGCTGCATCGTAAAGGTGGTCAGGTATTCATCTTCTTTGAATGCCAGATCACCTGGATGCTTTTTCCGATCAAAACAGTTCTTTTGGTGACCCTATCTGAGCATGATCCTATACTGCTTTTATGTGCTACCCGGCAAATCTCTATTTTAATAAAAAATTCAGAATCGACTTCGATTGGAAAAATCAATTCAAATTGCGTTTAGGAACTCTGTCTCCAGACAACAGACATCAACTTTCCAACAGTCTAAGGGATCTTTCTCACGAATCCATCCGTAACCGATTCATGGGAAGTAAAAAAGAATTTTCAGAAAAAGAATTAGAATATCTCACGAACCTCGATGGATGGAACCATTACGCTATTGGCATCGAGGAACGGGAGAAGCCCTGTCGGGGTGTGGCCATCGCACGCCTGGTAAGGTCTTCCAGCGATCCACTGCAAGCAGAAATCGCAATTACCATTATTGATGAGTATCAAAAGTTTGGATTGGGATCGCTACTCATGAAAATGATCGGTCTGGCAGCTTCCGAGAGGAAATTGGAACGCCTGAGCTTCACCTTTCTACCTCAGAATGAAGCCATCATTAAGCTCATCCATCGTCTGGGACCGACCTATCCGGTGGGCGAACCAGACATGGATTATGTTCAGCTGATGATGGATATCAAAGACGTAAATCTGGTGGAGATCAAACAAGCTGTGGAAGCAAAAGTTCCTGGTCTAAAGATTAAAACTATCTAACAACGATCTCAGCAGCTCCTTCCATAGACTGGAATTTTTCGTTAAGAAATTTAAAATAAAGTTTCTTTTTGGAGCCGATGGTTTTGATATAGGAATTAATCAGGGCCGGTTCATCGATCATCAAGAAACCAAGTTTATCTTTTACTTCATCCCACTTGTGGGACATGTAACTTCGCAGGGACTTAGAAATTTTATTGAAGTTTTTCTTTTGAGCGCAGCTCAGTTCCATCTCTTCACAACGAGCACGAAAGTTCACCAGGATCTCCTCCAGCATTTCAGGAGTAATCGCTTCCAACTCTTCGCGGGTAAAACTCACTCCCATTTGTGAGAGTGTTGAACCAATAAGAGTACCCGGAGGAAGGGCCGCACCGAATCCCCTTGCCCCCATAATTTTACCCGGAGTGAGAAAACGTTGGCTTAAAACCTCTTCGTTGGCCTTATTCATCTCGGAGTACCAGAAAAGAATGATGGCAGAGTCCGTTTGATAGACCAGTTTGTTGTGATTACGAAGTGGAATCAACCAACCTGAGGAGCGACGTGATTTTATATCTAACGTATCGATACCCTCTCCTTCGTAGTCCATTTCATACTCTGAGCGATGAATGTGCTGACCCGCGACTCCCGGAATACCAAAGTATCCAGTTCGCTCAGAACCTTTCCATTCCATTTTCTGAGCTTCTTGTGGAAGCTTAGTCTGAAGTTCATCCAGTTTGCCTTGGATGGCAAGCTTGTAAAGGTAGTGATGAGAATCGTCAGTGAGATCGAGAACAAAATGCTGGGCCAGGCGTTTACCATCAAACCAATGGAGTTTGATATTGGCCACCGCTGCCCCTGACTGGATTCTGCGCTTTTTTAAATTCTCTTCTGCGATGGTCAGTTGGATTTTATTTTCGCTGAGTTTTTTGAGGTTGATGCTGAACAGGTTCTGAATGGTTAGCCCCACGGTTGCGATGTTTACCACACTAAATCCTGCGCCCACAAACATCTGAACTCCCCCGTAACGCTGGAAAGAGCCATTATCACCGATACTCCAGTTCTCGAGTTCATTCAGGGTGTCGGGAAGCTTTGGTCTAGCGGTCTTTTCATCTTGCGTTTTTTTCAGACGGATCATCACTTGACGAGCACCCTTGTAGGGAACAAAACCAAGATTCATTACATTGTTGGCGATGGTAGCACCTAAGCCTAGACCAAGTTCCCAGCGCAGACGTTTCACTTCGATCCAGCCCATATCTTCTTTCTGTTGATCTAAAGAGAATTCATAACGTTGAACAGGACGGATGTACTGACTTTTTGAAGTCTTGAAGGCCACATGTCCCAGAGGATTAAAGCTTGCTCCGGCACCTGTATCTCTGGAGATGAGATTGATGTTCCCTGCCAGATCAACATAAATTGGAATATTAAAAGGATTGGAATGGGTGTTTTGGGTCTCAATGAAGCCTAAATCCTGCGAGAGGTCCTGAGCATAGAGCGACTGGTTCCAAAGAATGAATGTGAGCAGGATAAGCTTAAGCATATTCAGCCCATTATGCCCGTAGGGGGCCTGTTAGTGAGGGAACTCTGAATATTTTCTGGTAGGTGTATAAAAATTAGACACTTAATAAAGAAGGGACCATTCTGGTCCCTTGCTTTAAAGTCCACGAAGTTGCCAAGATCATCATTCGGCAAAGTCGGATTATAAGAGGTTTAGGAGATCTTCCCGAGATAAGGCCTTGTGAACAGGATTTTCTTCACTCACATGGAAGTCAGGTTGAGACTTCCCAATAACGAAGGTATCAAATTCGCTACTGAGGTCAAGGCCCGAAAAAAATTCTAGGTTATTCTTGAAGTGCTCAGTGGTTACCACCTGATGTTTATAGGCAGCAAAGTACCCTTTAAGGAAAGCCTTAAGTCCACCAATATTCTGAAGGCGCCAGTCCAAGTAGCCCATAAAGGCAGAGCCTAGAGCGTAAGATCGATCGTCGGTATGCCGCTGATAAGGAGTATGTCCACCGATATTTGAGCCACTAAAACCGGGGTTGGGAAGCCTTTGGTATCCCCTATCTCTCCAGCTAGCAATGGCTTCATCGATCCATCCGGATGAACCGTTGGCCGGCATAATACCTTTAGCAAAATACGAGTGAAGCATTTCATGATCGAGGGCACCGAATGAGGTTTGCGTAGCGGCCGTATGCTCCATTCCGCCAGTTCCCGGCATCGTTCCGTAGGCCACAAACGCTGGATGTGCCCATGGACCGTAATCGGCTTCGAGTTCGGCCATCACACGGATCGTTTCTGCTTGAAAACGCTTGGTTCTACTTTTAAAAGGAGAATAGACTGTGATGGGAATTTCTCTGCCAGAAATAGACTTATAGGTGAAATCTCTGCGGTTCATACGTCCTTTCGGTGTGGTATGAAAGTACGGACAAGAAACGGTGAAGTATTCCGGAAACTCAATGGTGTAAGTCGAAGCAGAAGTCTGAGTGACCACACCGTTGCTGTAAATATCTTGGCGCACTTTTTTAGTGCCAGCAAACTTAACATTCATGACAATTTTATACTGATCGAATTCAAAATTCGAAGGAACATATTGCTCCAAAAACTTTCTTTCTTTAAGATCACGGATCCAGAAAGCGCTTGAAACTCTCCCAAGTAGCGGCCAGTAGATGACATTTTCTTTAAAACGATTTTCCATTTCCAGGGTATGAATTCCTGGAGCAACGTCGGTCATAACCTGACGAAGGGTTGAAACTCCGCCCGGAAAGCTCACCACTTCCTGACTTGTTTCTTCACCGTTTATTTTTAAATTAGTTGGTTCAGGTAATAGATCGAAGATTGGCTTACCTCTTTCGGCAGCCTTGAAAGTAATTTTCGTCTTCACCGTGGTTCTCATTTTCAGCGTATCGAAAGTGATGTTGTATTCAGCTTTCTGAAAATCGATGAAAATGGCCCGACCATGATCGGTGTTGAAATTAGGTGGGGATAAATGAAGGTTAGCAAAAGCCGATGTACTTAAAAGCAAACATCCGATAATTAGTTTTTTCATAGTTATTCCTTACGAGCATTCTTATGTTCACAAGCCTTGGTCAAAAACCATTTAAAAACAGGGCTAGCCGCTTTCGGAAAAGATTTCTCCGGATGGTACTGAACACCCAAGGCGGTTTGGTCAGTATATTCAATCGACTCAGCAATCTTTCCATCATTTGAAAAAGAACTTACATGAACATTTTTGAAATCATCTTTATGGTTTTCATAATAATCAACCCGGATTCCCTGGTGATGAAGCTGAAAAGCAAGGAATGAATTATCTCGGTAGATGGTGCTCATCAGACTTTCTTCATCATTGATGTGAACCCGATCCCATTTCCATTCACGGTTAGGGATCCCCAGTTCAGTTTTAATATCAAGATAAAGGGGAATTCCTTTGGCCACTGACATCATCTGCATACCACGGCAAATTCCTAAAAGTGGTAGAGTCTTGTTTTGCGAAGATTGATAAAGCTTTACCAGTGAGTATTCAAATAGATCGCGCTTCTTGCCTTCCTCGGTAAATTTAACCAGATGGAGATTCTGATTGGTATATTCACGAAGCTCCGGAGTGACATCTTTCAGATAAAACTTCGGATGAATATCTGCACCTCCAGGAATCACAATCGAATCTACTGAATTGAGAATGCCTGAGATATCTTTGTTCTGACTCACATCCTGAAACTTAACCTTATAGCCAAGTTTAGCAGCGGCAGCTCTAAGACGAAAACGAGTAGGAAAATCACACTTGTAAGTGCAACCGATCAACAGCTTTTCACCAGCAGGCAATTTACATCGGGCAGCTTCGGCCACAGACATGTGGGAGATCAGAAAAGCAAGGGCAAGGAGTGTTTTCATAAAAGACCTTTTCTTTTAGTTTAAAACACTCTGGGATTCAGACAACTGAAGGCAAAGGAAGGGCAAAAACTACTCCTTAGTGAACTTCAATAAACCAATACCCAGTAATGTGTTGGGGTTATCGGCATCAGTGAGAGTCGCTTGCTGAACGATATCTCCCGTAGGACCAATCCCTGGCGAGCCATAGAACAGCGCATCCTGACTTTGATAATCAACTCTCGCGAAACCTTTATCTGTAATAACGGTATCACCTTGGGTGATTAATGGACGAAGTTTGTGATTATGAAATAAATATACAACTTTTCGCTTTTGATGATCCATACCACGAAAAACTAAAACACCATCACGAAGCTTGGGAGAAAAAAAATCAAAACTTGCTAGTTCCCTACCAGCACGTGCCACTGTGATTAATCGATTATCTTTCAGAAGAAACAAACCTTCTCCTTCAGAGTCGGTGGCGATAAAAGCAACACTGCTTCCATCAAGAGCGTACTGATGACGAAAAGCTTTCCATGAAGAATTAATATCAGCATCT
>JBEIEO010000057.1:0-13403 GCA_040382895.1 Halobacteriovoraceae bacterium | reverse complement strand
TGGATACGGCACAAGCAATGCTTTCTCACTCGTCAGCGAGACAAACCGAAGGCTATGCAAGACTCGATGTGAATGAAAAAGTGACGGGAGTGATTTTACGTGCGGAGAAACTTTTTGCAGAGAGTTTAACCAAAGACAAATTGTAGTGAATTTTTAGTCAGCATTATTAACAATTTAAGAGCGTAATACATAAAAAAAGGGAGCCCCTGCTTGGCTCCCTTCTTTTCGGCATCCGTGCCTTTGAGAGTGACATCCTGTCACATCTTACTTTCATTATACCCAAAGATTTTTTTGTACAAAGAAAAATATCGGGGGGAAAACTTTTCCAAGCGATTATGTTTAACGAATCAAATCTCCTACTCAACCATTTGCCTTACCGAACTTTTAAATAGTACGATTAAACCTAATAAAGCAGCGAAACATCTAGAGTACTGGAGTGATTGAGATGAGTATCCGAGCAGGAAAATCGGGAAAGAAAATGAAAGAACTGAAAACTTTCACCTACTTTATTCCGGCCCCACCTCACCGAAAGAACGGCTACCGGGAAAAAGAATTCGATAAGATCATGTCCGGAATCTTACAAAGTGGCTTTGAACTGCAGGAACTAAAAACTGTCGGTATGGAGAACGGTATGTTCATCATCGCCATCTTGAATGTCCCTAATAAAAAAATCGCCAAGCTCGACGAACACCTGGATCTGCATGAGAAGTTTAAACTCAAAGATTCTCACTCTTCCCCTGACATCATTCTGGACGACGAAGATGCTTAAGTTGCTTCTGCTCTTCCTGTTGGGAGGGTGCTCACTCCTCATTAGTAAGATCGACTCCTCGGTAGTGGATGAGAAAGACTACCTTAAAAACGTTCCGGAAGTTCCGACATATTGTCCGATCAATCAGAAGGCACGAATCCAGCTGATTAATACCAACGCCCATTCCCAGCAAATCTATCAGGGCCTGATCGATCGCCTTCCAGGCATGGACTTCCTGGACCACTTCGCCCTATGGACCCTGCTTCAGCAAAGTGTAAGGCCGGATCAGTCCTCACCTACCTCTCGCTTTCAGGTGATCCTTAAAATTGAAGGGAAAAGTCACTACCTGGATTTCTATTCTGAAAGCCAAGAAGATCAGCTTCCCCTGCTTTTTGGAATCGATTGGATCCTGAAAAAATTCAAGAAGAAGACCTCCCTTGAGTATTACGCCCGGATCCTGGATGGACAGGGCCTAAAGTTGCGAGCTGGTAAAAATCTGGAACTCTTTCTTCAGGCCAACCTGGAGAAGATCCGTAACCATGAGGTGCTGGGGCCATACTTCGTACGCGGAACTGAGGTACTTAAAGAAAACGAGCGGGTTCCTAAACTCAACTTCTCCGAAATCATCAGCTACTACCGAAAGCGGGAATCTAAGCAGAAAGTTATTGTGAACACCTCCCTTACAAACTTTGTAACTGAGTCTGGTCAGAAAGGCAGCTGTAACTACGATTTTAATTTGTATGACAACTCCATCTTTTTGATCGATCAGGTTATTCCGGTGGCCAATTTATTTGGGCTTTCGATCGATGACCGGGCCTTCATGGCCTCCACCTCACAGAAATTGGAGGAACTCAAACCGGTAGCAAACTTCCCAGTTTTTTATGGCCAATCTAAAGTTCGCAGCTCAGCTGTATGTGTGATTGAAAATGAACAAGACCTGATCTGGACTTTCTCCAACTTCAGCCGGGACCCGGGTCAGCACTTATTCCATCTCATCCGTTATGGTCTGGCCCGTAGTAAGACAACTGATGAAGTGGACAAACTTATCCGCCACTCCCGTCACTTGTTTTTATCGGATCCAGTTAGACTGGTGATTGAGTCCGGTCGCAGCCGCACTGATCAGATCGAAAATCTCTTGAAGCTCAACTTACCCATCTATAACGCTGAAAAGCTCGGAAACATCTGGGCTTTTACCTCTTTTCAGGACCACTCTCGTTTCATCGTGGATGACCGGAACGTAGGTGCCTACACATGCAAATAGAAGTGGTGGGAACCGCTTCCGGACGATCGACTTTCATTGCCTACGGACCTCAGGATATGACCCGCACGATGCTGGACTTTCTTCGCTCACATGAAGTGACGATCGCTTCATCCTGTGCCGGTGAAGGTGTATGCCGAAAATGTACCATTCAAAATGATTGGCTGACTTGTATGATGACGCTGGAAGAATTTATCCAGCGCCAACCTGATAGAAAAGTTTTTGTGAGTTATCTTTAAAGAGGCTTAAAACCACCGCGACCGGTGATGTGATAAGAATCCGACTCAAGACTTGCCTGAAGTACTGTCTCTACTCGATATTCCATGATCATGATGGCACCCGCTACCGGATTTTCTCTTGAACCGTGATTCTGGATTCCACCTAGTTTCATGTGAGCAGAAAAATCAAAGCCCCAGCTGGTCATAATGGACACCGGGATAATCTGGGCAGCTGTGATGTATGAGCCTTTTCCGTTGTAGCTGCCGCCATAGGAGAAAATCACACTGTATTTAAACTTCACCACTTCCATGCCGTAGAGATTTTTGTACACAATTTGATATGAGGCTTTCGCTGGCATCGACCAGTTTTCAGTATCCATGATGTCGACATACTGACCGCCGATTTTTGGGATCACAGTAATAGGAGCGTAGCTGGTTTTGTTGGAGGGCTTGCCCTTGTTAACCAGATTATAAATGCTTTCGCCTAAGGCAACTAAGTCACTGGCCACAGCAATGACCTTACCAACTTTACCGCCATTCAGAAGTCCTTTTTCATTAGGTGCTCCCTGAATAGATTGTGAAACTTGTTGGATATCGGCCTGGTAAAGAACCTTTGAAACTTCTTGGTTTAAAACATCGGTGGAAATCTCGGAGACTTCCAGACTCGAGAGAGTGAGATAGTCCTGATTAACTTCCTCTTCAGCACGAACAGCTCCTACCCCTAAGAGTGCCAGCATGAGAAAGAAGAGACGGAATGAATTCAAAGCCATTGTTTCCCCCTTTGGTTTTGAATTGGAGCCGTTGAATCACACAACGACCTATAAAGTCAAAACGGGCGAACCCAAAATTTCTCACAGGATCATTAATGCAAAGCGTTGTTTGAAATATGTGTAATTAATTCATGACTTTCCCTTGTCAACCTCTTCAAAACTTCAGTAAAGTTCTGGTCGCCAACACATAAGCCCGGCTAATAAATAGCTTAACCGGACCTAATAAAAGTTAAGGACGATCATGAAACCCATCTTAGTTCTTCTAGCTCTTCTGGCTTCTCTGACTGCTCAAGCCGCTTTCACTATTGGCGCCTACAATATCAGAAACTTTGATTACGATGAACGCTACCGTATTCGCACCAACAAGCCGGCACTGGGAAGCATTCTTAACTCTTTGAAAGCTGATGTGATGAGTGTGGAAGAGATTAACAATGTAGCCGAATTCTCAAACTATATTCCGCAGACGATGCCTGGTTATAAAGCGAAAGTTTCTGAGTGTGGTGGTGATCATGGTCAGCATTTGGGATTCATCTACAATACAGCAACGGTGGAGCTCCTGAGCTTCCATGAAGATATCTCTTTATCTGTAGGCGGCGGCTGTAATGCTGGTTCACGACCTCTTGCCATCGGACTTTTTCAAATCAAAGACAGCAAACAGAGATTCTACGGCATGACTGCCCATTTGAAATCTGGTTCAGACCCTCAGTCAAAGGCCAAACGAGTAAGACAATTCGAACTTATCATGCAGATCATCCGTGACCTTAAAGCAAAGTCTGGCGTGGCTGATTTCTATCTTGCCGGTGACTTGAACACCACAGAGTATCGTAACCGCGGCGCTGATTTTCAGGTGCTGAATAAATTTGCTGCTGCTACCGGTATGATTAACCTGGCCCAGAACCTACCTTGCTCAGCTTACTGGTGGGGCGGCTCTGAAGATGGTGTAGAAGATCCTACTCTTCTTGACCATATTCTTGTGACTCCGGGTCTTATAAAAAGTAAGAAATGGTGCGAAGGTTTATGGTCATTGCGCGAAAGTTTCTTGCCAGTCAGCTTCTGTGACTGATCTGGGCATCAGCTACGAGGGTGTATCTGACCATTGCCCTCTTGCTGCAACAATTCAATAATTTCCCATTCTCAAAGAACATCTTCACTCCTAGAATGATCTCTAGGAGTGACTATGAAATACCTAAGCATTGATCTTGAGGCCACGGGCCTTGCCGAAAATTGCCAAATCATCGAATTTGCCATGATCCCCTTTGATACGCAGTTTATGCGTCTGGAGGATTCTCTGGCCCGCTCATGCTACGTTCACTGCCCTTCATTTGAAGAGCTCAAAGATTCTCTGGACCCATGGGTCAGGGAACATAATGAAAAAATCATTCGTCGCGCTCACTCTGAGGGGCTGATGATGTCTGAATTCAAAGAATGGCTAAAGTCTTACCTGGAAAGCCCGGAAGTTCGTCAGTATTTCGGAAATCAGAAGATTGTTCTTTTTGGAAAATCCATGACTGCGATTGATCTTCCGTTTATGACCCGTGATCTGGGGTGGGATTTCATGCGTAAGTATTTCCATCACCGCAATCTCGATCTTTCTGGCTTCGGTTATAGCCTCATCGATATGGGACTTCTCCCTCAAGGTATGGATTCCGGTACAAACCTTATGAACCATTTAGGCATGGGTGCCGTTGCTCACACTGCTCTGGAAGATGCAAAGAATACTGCCATCATGTACTTGAAGCTTTTAGAAAAATACGGAACTAAGAAGTAAGATTAGTTTTCAGAAGCAAGAAAACGAGCAGGATTTTTTGCCTTGTTCTTCACACGAATTTCAAAGTGCAAGTGAGGACCGGTAGACCGCCCGGTGTTACCAACTTCAGCAATTTGCTGACCTTTTTTTACGCGGTCACCTTTATCCACTTTATTCTTTTTGTTGTGGGCATACACAGTGAAGATCTCATCACTGTGGGCGATGACGATCATATTGCCGTAACCACGAATACCATTATCAGAGTAGATCACGACACCCTTATCAACGGCCACGATCGGTGTTCCTTTGGGAGCTGGGATATCAATTCCATCATGGTGACGACGTCCTCGAGGACCATAGTGGGAAGATACTTTATAGAACTGAGGCACTGGCCAGGTGAAGCGCCCCTTTCCCAGGCTTGAATAATCTTCCACCACATATGTATCACGTAAAAAGTAAGCAATACCAACTTTAGAAGGAACAAAGATCCACTCTTTACCCTGAAGTGATTTATCAGGGTTAGCGAACTTCAATTCATTGAGAGTGACACCATGATTTTTTGCGACCTGACGGACCTGAGAAGGTCTTTCTACGTAGACATATTGCCCAGACTTCATGTTTGAGCATGAAGCGAGCGCAATAAATAAAAGAATAAGACTAGGGAGCAATCGTTGCATTCATTCTCTCAATAGCGTTCATCAATCCTGAATAGTCCTTGCTGGTTCTATCCACCAGGGCATGAGGAGTGATGGCCACAAATCCTTCATGGACCGCCTGACAATCCGATTCTGGGTTTTCCGCAAAGCCTCCGTAAAGACCTGCTATCCAAAAGTATTCTCTTTGCCGCAGGTCCATTCTAGCATGAATTTCTTCAGAATAGCGTCTAAAACCTATTTCTGTGAGCTTAACTCCCTTGATTTGTGAGAACTCAAGGTTTGGTACGTTGATATTTGCTAAAGTCAGCTGAGGAATATTCATATGGAGGCCACAATCTAAAGCTAATTTTATGATCTTCGCTGCGGTCTCGTAATGGTGTGTTTCGTTCACCGAATTAAACACCAGACTAACAGCAATCGCGGGAACTTTGTGAAAAGTTGCTTCTCGGGCAGCGGCAATAGTTCCAGAATAATAAAGATCCTGGCCCAGATTGGCACCACGATTAATCCCTGAGATCACCACGTCCGGGCGATTATCCTTCATCAAGTGGAGTCCCATCAACGTACAGTCCCCGGGAAACCCAGAACAACCATAGATATTGGGAGCAATCTTTTCAATACGAAGGGGCTTATCCAGGCTTAATGAATGACCAGTGGTGGAGCGCTCTTCGAGAGGAGCAACAATAGTGGTATCGTGAACGGATTTTAGTTCTTCAAACAAAGATTTTATGCCCGGAGCATGAACTCCATCATCATTGGCCAGCAAAAGTCTCATTGAGGTTTCTCCAGATACTTAAATTTTGCAGACGGGCCTGATCAATCTTCCTAAAGCCGCACTCTAGCTCTCGTCCCAAATCAACACTTAGAGTAAGATTTTTTTCACGTACATACAATCCAATATCCTCCAAAGTTTCTACATGGAGGATCACTGGTAGCACTCGTTCCTGAATGATGTGCCATAATTTTGGCATATTCTGATACTGAGACTTAAATTTTACCGGAAGAACCAAGGCTTCAAGACGTTGTGATTCAAGAATCGATGCCCAATCTCCATCCGGTCTAAAAAACCAGCTGTAAGGATGTTTAAAAGATTCATAGTAATGGGCCGTTTGATTATCCCGGAACTCCAAAGTAAATTTATTTTTATCATTCCCCAAGAGATTCAAAAAAGATCCCACCGTACTTTGAAGATCGTTTTCAAAAGTCAGGTAAGCCTTTTGAGTGATTTGAGGAAGCATGGACTTCAGATCATGGAACGCAATGAGATTAAGACTTCTCCCCCGCAGATCGAATCCGAGTTGAGAAACTTTAAGCTGCTGGAGGGTCTTAAGTGTTGTGGCATCATAGACGCCATGGATGATAAGGTCCATTGGAGTATTATAATAGATCTCGCAAGACCGTCTGGAAAAATGCACTTCGGCAGTTCGTGCCCAGAGATTCCGGATGAAACTGATAAGATATTGTTTGTGAATCCCGGGAGATGAGCACTTCCCCATCCTGACAAAAATTTTCACCTGGTAGGTTATTTTCGAACGGCACCGCCAACGAGTTGTAGCGCTGAACCCAGATTTCCCCCTTTTCACCCAACCATTTTTTCCAGTTGGCATCGAGGTTCAGAAGAATTTTTTGTCCATGTATGGGATTCTGGCAGCGAACAACTTTCTTTCCCCTCAAATGCCAAAGAATCTGATGTCCCAGACAGACACCTAACATTTTTCTTTCTCGTTCTGGCCAGGACTGAATGAAGGGAAAAATGGCCGAATAATCTTCCGGATGTCCGGGGCCAGGACCCAGGACTAAAAGATCTGCAGATTCCTCACCGGTAAAATCACTCCAATTAATAACCTCTACTTCAAAGCCAACTTCAGTCAACTCCTGAACCACATTGAAGGTGAAGCTGTCTTCAAAATCCAGAAAGAGTGCTTTCTTCATAGTCGCTGAACGCCGAAGTAATTGTTGCGGTACTGAGAGAAGTTCTCCTGCCCAAAATTGAAAAGTAGATTGAAGGTGTAGCGCTGATCTACCAGGCTTTCGCGATAATTCAAATTAAGGATCCAGCAATTGTTATAAGGCATGATATCCAAAGAGTAACTGGTGCGGATGTTTCGTTTGGCCTCCAGATCGATGTCTTTTAAAACGGCCAGTCCCAAAACCTCGGTCGGTCTTACCTGAGAAGCAAAAGAAAGAGTATTTAGCGCAGACTGATTGAATGAGTTGTTAATGTAGGAGCCGCTGAAATTGAGGTAATCAAAACTTTTTCCAGCGCTCACATTCAAGCTGTTCTCACCCTCGTAGTGGAAATAGACTTCCGAGAGGCTGATGCTCCAACGATTTCCAGAATAGCCGGTGTTTACTAATAATCGGGTGAGGCGTTGTCGATAGTCATCTACATTGTCGCCGTCATCGTTAAAGATATAGCCTTGAGAAACATCAAACCAGCCAATCTTTGAATAAGTGAAATTATCCCGCAGGTAACGATCGTCCACCAGGTAGCTGAACTGCTTGGGTGATTTTCGCATGAGTGAGTTGTTCCACTGAAACTCAAAGGTATTCTCAGGTGGGATAATGGAGCGGGTATTGGGTGTACTGAAGCGATACTCCTCTCTTCGAACAGCGTCTTCAAAGTCAAACCAGCCACGGTTACTGTCGCGCACCTGACGCAGAAAACGCTCGTTACCGGACTCATCATCAGCAGTCATGTAATGGTGGATAAATTTAAAATCCTGCGAGTGACGATAGCTGTTGCGGATCTGAACGATGTTGTCCCGGGCAAGCTCAGACTCAAAAGTCGGAATCTCTCCGATCAGACGGTTTTGTTTTTCCGATTTCTGGATCGGAGAAAGCCCCTGCTCTTTGCGCTCGCGCAGCTCTTCGAGTTTTTTCTCAGGAATGTATTTGATAGGAATTTTCTCTTCATAGGCCAGACCGAAAATTTTATCCATGGAGAAACTGAATTCAGTCCGCACCAGACCGGCCCGCTTCACAAAGCTCTGCTCATCTTGTGTGGGAAAACGATAAAGCTGCTGATCGTGGGTGTACTGAGTCTTTAAGCTGAAAGGACCCTTGGTTAAAAGATGCCACATCACATAGGGCTGCAGGCTGAAGCGATCAGCATTTCGAATAGCAAGGTCTTCATCTTCATCAATCTGACGGAATCTTGTCACAGAAGAATCTACTCCGATGGCAATGTGCTGAAGCCCTGGAGTTCGAGATTGGAGAAGCGGATAAGGGACCGAGGAAAGAGTGACTCGAGGGACTGTCTGCACATAACTTCGATCCCATTCCATCGGGTCTTCAAAAAGCTGGTTTCTGAGGTACATCGTTTCTGTACCTAAAGAGAGATAATTCTGTCTCCAATCAGCAAAACCTGTAAGCCCCATATCAGAACTGATGATCTTTGGATCTGTGAATAATGGATGGTCACGCACAATATCCAGATCCCGGGCACCAGTGTAACGAATATGAGTGTTCACATTGGAGCTATATTGCTGATGGGTTTCAAATTCAGTGAAATATCGGAAAAATTCTTCCCCTGAAGTACTCTGGCCGGTCTTGCCCGGCTGATAAATGGTGTCGTTAAGTAAACGAGTATTGCCTTCGATCCAACTGAGTTCATTAAATCGCTGACGATACTGGAGATCTCCACCGTAACCACGTTTGGCCCAAAAGGTCGGACTGATGGTGGCATCTTTTGAATCATCAATCGCCCAAAAAACCGGTTGCTCGAAAGCCAGACCTTCACCGAGTCGGGTTGAGATTTTAGGAAACAAAAGACCTGTTTTACGTTTTGTTTGAATGGGAAGAACAATGAAAGGAATGTAGAGAATATCTACACCTTTAATTTTGGCCAGACCATGCCGGATAGTGACGTAGTTATTCACCTTCATGTAAATCTCTTTCCCGAACACTGACCAGGATTCTGTACAGTCTTTACAGGTGGTGAATTCAGCTTCTTTTGCCAGGTACTCATTCTCATTCATCCGGATGAGTTCATTGGCCACGAGATTGAAGTCCATGGCCAAGATGCGTGCGTTTTTGATATTCGCATAGCCGGTGGCGATGTTGTACTCAACATGGGACCCATAAAGCGTCATGTCTTTGGTGATGATCCGCACGTTTCCTTCGATCTTCACCTTCATGGTTTCCTGATCTAAAGATGCAAGCTCGCCGTAAATAGTGTCTGCCTGAGAAATAATAACAACGTTACCAACGGCTTCGAAGTATTTGCCGGCGTTTTTTCGATAGGCCTTATCGGAGTAAACGGAAAGTTTGTCGCCCAGGGTGAGCTGAGCATTTTCGTTAGCTGAATAAAGATTTGATGTGACCAAGAAAATAATAGGAGCCAACCACCAAAATCTTTTGGTTGTTCCATCCTTGAACATGGCCGCCAATATCTTCAACAAAATCCAATCCTTCTTGCCTCACAAGTACTTCTAGACTTTTTGAGGGATAGGCCTTGGGATGCGGGAAGCTCGTCACTAAGACTTTCCCCATCCGACCTCTTTTGAGCATACGTAACATGGCCCGTAGATCTTTCTCATCTCGCTTGGAGAAAGAGGCCAGTACAAAATCGTAACTGCGATCTATAAAATTATAGTTCGCAGAGTGTAAAAATTGAATAAGTTTTCTTATCCCATCGACATTGTGAGAGCCATAGAGTTGCCAGGAATTTTGATTCTTAATTATTTCCCCGCGGTCAGAGAGAAAATCCCTATGAGGAGTGAACTTTGTGGGCTCAAAAGCAACTTGAGTCAAATGACAAAATGCTGCATATGCCAATAATTGATTCCTCTCGGAAAAGGCCCAGCCGGGTAAGGGCGAAATGCTTTGAAGATCCAGGTATTCAGCACCTACTCTCCGGGCAGTTTGTTGAGTCTGCTCTCTGAGGTAATTTAAGTCTAAAAAACTTATGAGTCTGGCCCCCTGGCGAATGACTCCCAATTTCTCCTGAAGAATTTGTTCATAACGAGGGCCTAGAAACTCCTGGTGATCCCGGGAAATGGAGGTCAGCAGAACCAGTTGGGCGTCCAAAGCATTCACAGCATCGAGTCTCCCACCTAGTCCCACTTCCAATAAAAGGATTGGAGTTTGTCTTTTATGGGCCCACTTACAAAAACAAAAAAAGAGAAACTCATAGTAAGTAAGCTCATACCCCTGCTCTTGCACTTCCTGATGACATTCTTGAACGATGGCCTCCAGCTCATTCTCACTGATTTCACCAGACTCAGAGGTAAATCGCTCAGTAATGCGGACAATGTGAGGGGAAGTCCAGGCACAGTAAGAAGTCCTGGAGAGATACTGACGCAAGCGATGAGTGGTCTCGCCTTTTCCATTAGTTCCAGCAATGGTAACAATCTTTAGTTTATTCAGATGGGGTAAAAGTTTTGTCAGGGCACGGGAAATTCGCTCTAGTCCTGGGGTATAGGCCTCAGCACCATAGTGAGTAAAAATCCAATGCTCTAACTTGGTCATACCCCAGGGGAGAACATCTTCACAAAAAAGCTTAGTTCTTTTTTGAGTTCCTTACGATGGATGATGCGATCAACGAAACCGTGGTCTTTAAGAAACTCAGAGCGCTGGAATCCATCCGGTAGAGTCTGACGAATCGATTGCTCGATCACTCGGGGACCAGCAAAACCGATGAGTGCTTTTGGTTCAGCTATATTCAGATCCCCTTGCATGGCAAAGCTTGCAGCGACACCACCCGTGGTGGGATCTGTGATCATTGAGATGTAAGGGATTCCATGGGACTTAAGTCTTGCCCGGGAAGCAGAAGTTTTTGCAAGTTGCATGAGGGAGAGAATACCTTCCTGCATGCGCGCTCCACCTGAACAGGAAACCACGATCACAGGAATTTTCTTTTCAAAGCCAATGTCCATGGCCAGGGCCACTTTCTCACCGGTAACGACTCCCATGGAGCCACCCATGAAGCGGAAATCCATCACGGCCATTGCGACAGGCTTGCCATCAATGGTCGCAGTTCCACAGACAGTAGAATCTTTAATACCCGTGGTTTTGATAGCGGCCTGAAGACGCTGAACGTAAGGCATCTTATCCTGAAACTGGAGAGGATTATTGGAAATCAGATCGGGGCTAATCTCCTCGAAGCTGTTTTCATCAGTCATCACGGATATTCGCTCGTAAGCTGAAATCCGGTAGTGGTAATCGCAAAGAGGACAAACGTGCATGTTCTCTTCCAGCTTTTCGGCCTGAAGAATCTCACCACACTGGTTACATTTTTTCCAAAGGCCAACTGGTGTGTTGCTGGCCAGCTTTTTAACGTTTTTGAGTTTCGGGTTCTTAACCTGATGAAACCATCCCATTCTATAATCCTTTGCCAATAGGCCCATATCTTAAATCGGATGAAGGGCCTTTGAGAAGCTAAATGCCTCAGATCCTTGGCAGCTAAATCACTGAAAAGAGTGAGAAAATCGACGTAAGCCCCCTATTTCCCGTTCTCAGGAGCTTCCCCAGCAGAATCCCATAACTCAAACAAAAATAATCAACTACCCTATAAAGGTCTAAACCTTTGATTCCGATAAGCACCCTAAGGTGGAGTCTATGAAAAACTGTCTATCGTTAGTTTTGATGCTTATTTCTTTTTCGGCCTGGGCCCATGCGAGCCAGAATCCGTACGTCGTGGATCATGATCGCTTTTATGATATGCCCAGAGAGCAACAGGAAATGATCGTTACAAAACGCATGGAAATGATGGTTGAGATGGAGGCCAAACATCCTATCCGGACCTACACTTCTCGCTATGATCTGGAAAAGATGAAAAAGCTGGTTGAGGCCTTGCGCTTTCTTCAGTCCATCATGCTCAATAATGCGTACGCGGTTAATGGTCCAAAAGATTTCGAAAGTCTCTCAGAAGCTTTTTCTAAAGCTCTAACAAAAATAGATAATGCCTGTATCTACGGAGGTTACGTTTCAATAGTCAGGGGTGGCTATTGTCTACATCCGTCGGATGTTGAGAAAAATTATGTAACATATAAAGTTTCAGAAGACGTTAAAAATCTGATCGCTGCAAACTACGATAATCCGAACAACAAATGTAATGATCCAGCACAAATCTCCTGCAACCCGATGGTCTTTGGATATCAGAAAGTGGCAAAAGGCGACAACAAAGTCTCATCTCCTTTTTGTGTTGACAATAGTGGTAGTAACGCTGCTCACAACGTGTCCTACGCCTGTATGCAAAGGTCCCTTTTTGATAAACCAGATAACAATACCGACTCAGCTACAGATCGACAGACTTTCCTGATCGAACAGATGACTGCAAAAAAAGAAGTATTCGATGCGGTCCAAAAACCTCTGTTCCGGATGTGCGCTTGTAAAGAACAACAACACAAACAAGACCAGGGATATCTTAACTACATGCGACCCCACCGCACCTGCTACGGATTGTTGAAATCACTTCGGAACGCGAGCTACAGTGAGTGTGCTGTTCTAAAAGTGGAAAATGTAAGCAATGAGTATACAGCTTTTGTGCAGAAGTTTAATGTTTTTTTTGATGAGAATAAGGTACTGAAAGTCCTAAAAAAAAATGTCCTCCGCGACGATTTTGATGATGCTTATCAGAAAATTATTGAAGATAAGAGTATGCAAAAATTCTGTCAGAAGCCGGATAAAATAGTTCTGAAGAAGACCTTGGTCTGTAAGTCTAAGTGTGAAGGAAAAGAAGTTTCAGCAGCGAATGGAGGTCAATCCAAATCCTTATCCTGTAACGTGGAAAAACTCCACTTTGATGTAACAGATGAAAAGGGAGCGAAGAAAGAAGAAATTATTGATCTCAATAAAGCCAAACACTTACCTATAACTCCGGATCTTACAAAACAACCATATGTCTTCGAAGTTGAAATTGAAGGATTATCGGAAAAAGCAAAATGTGAATTCACTCCTCCTAAAAAAGATGAAGAACCTAAAGACCCTGATCCGGTTTGCTCTATCAAGGGTATCGAGAACAGGGAAAAAGGTACTTACACACTAACAGTAAAAGCTCCTGC
>JBEIEO010000056.1:0-13485 GCA_040382895.1 Halobacteriovoraceae bacterium | reverse complement strand
CTGAAGCTGCAAAAAAGCGGGCAGGAGCAGCTCTCCAGTTTAGAGCTCAAACTCAAAGATTATGGGTTAGAGTTTTTTAAAGGCGAATTCATTCCACAAGGGCAGATTCTGCGTTTTAAGACATCATTCGGAAACTTAGATGTTCCTATTAATTGGTCCATCTTCTCTATCGAAAATTCCATGGCCCAATACACGCTGTTGGATCAAAAAAACGACGTGGATAACTTCTTTATGGTTCTAAAAACTGCATGGAACATTCCGATCGAGCAGCTACTTATAACTCACGATGATGGTTTCTGCTATCTTGTGGGCCTCAAGAGAGGCGAAGACGCTCATTTGCACGACCTCATCAATCCGCAAGAATGGTTAAAATCTGCATAAAAAAAGCCCCGATTCCGGGGCTTTTTTGTGTGTATATGTGTTGGCCGATTACAGGGCTACGTAATACTGCTTCAACATAGCAGCATCTACTTCCAGGTTGGGAGAGTTACAGACTACATATCCTCGGCAGTCCATATCTTTCAGCGCTTTCATCAAGTCCTTCCAGTTGAATTTTGATTTCTCAAGATTCAAATGTTTCAAGTCACCTTTAGAGTTCGAGCTAATACCAGAAATGTGAATGTGCATTTCTTCCAAAGCTTTTGGTCCAAGTTCATTTTTTAAAGTTTCTAGCGTTTCACAGAAACCTTTATAATCGTTCACTGAACCTGTACGAGCGTATAGGTGAGAGAAGTCCATACAAGGCTTACAGCTAGCAACTGACTTCGAAAGGCTGATGAGCTCTTCCAAAGAACCAAACTGAGAGGTTTTACCAGTCAATTCAGGACGTAGTTCAATTTCGATATCCAGACGAGAAAGTCTTTCTTCTATTACGTTCAATGATTTTTCTACCAGATCGAATACATCGTACGGTGAATCTTTCATGTAGAAGGCCGCGTGGAAGGTCATAGATTCAGCACCACATAGATCAGAGATCTTTGCAGTTTGAATGATTCTTTCGACAGACGAATCAATTTTGTCCTGCTCACGAGCATTCAAGTTGATGTAATAAGGACCATGAGAAGTAAGCGGAACACCCAGTTCATACGAAACTTTTCTCAAAGCAGAAGAAACTTCTTCCTTCATTCGTACGCCATGAGCGAATTCAAGCTGCATACAATCTAGGCCAAGTTCGTGAATGCGTTTAACACCCTCTACCGGGTTGTTTTTCTTAGCAGTACTGTTTGGAACACCAGCAGTACCAAATAATAAACGGTCAAAAGCCATTGGAAACTCCTCAGACTAACTAAAATATCTTATTTGCCCAACTATCAATCTGTTTAATACAGCTCTGGCAACCAAGGCCCAGGCTAAAGTTATCTTGCACAGTTTTTAAATCGAAAGCTCCTAGCTGTTTGCAGGCTTCACGGATGTCGCCCACACTAACACAAAAGCACTCGCAAATGAGAATTTCATCAACAAGTTTTTCCGCCTGAGGAGTTATCAACTCTTCAACCCGGTCAATCTGACTGAGAAATTCTTTGTCCATTTCTGACTCTGTCACTCTGCAAAACAACTCTCTCAATACACTAAAAGAGTTGAAGGTTTATAGCCCTAGTCCAGATTTAAGTCCATGAGAAAGCCTTAAGGGTGTAATAAAGTAATGCAAATAAGAATTATGAAGTGATAAACTAGAGGTAACTCAGCTAAATTAATGGGTTTAAAGAATCATGCGCGTTACGCTTTTTTTGTTCATTTTCACCCTGCTCTTAGGGGTTACCATATGGGTAATCCTGGGTGGGGCAGTATTTGCTTTTGGCATGCTCGGGCTGCTGCTTTTCGTAGTTATTACAGTGGGTTACGCCGACGCAGCCTTATTGTTCTTTTTAGGCGCAAGAGAAGTTAAAGGTGCAGATGAAATAGAGTTCCATACATCCGCAGCTCAAGAGGCCTATAAACTAGCTGTACCACAGCCTCGTTTGTTTATTTACAATGGTGCTCTCGAGAGATCCTTTATTCTTCAAAATCGGAAAAATATCTCACTCGTCCTCTCCAAAGAATTATTAGAAATCTGCTCGCGAGAAGAGTTATCAGCGATAAGTTTTGAACTCTTGCTTCAGGTGAAAAAAGGTCTGGCACAAAAGCGTACCAGAGTTATGTTTGTAATTGGACTAGCATCTTGGTTAGTACACTCCTTTATTGCTGTTATCCAGAAGATCATTCCAATTAAAGAAGTGCGTTTAAGTCTAAATTGGTTAATGTATTTCATGCTCAATCCGTGGGTCGACCTTTTTTACAAAGTCACTATGGGTGAGAAGTACTTTAGAAAACTAGAAACATTATTGAATGAGTATCCCCTGGAAAATGGCCTGCTGCTTAGAATTGGATCCAAGCTGCGTAAACCTCAGGAGATCTATTCGTTATCGAGCCGAAAATGGATTGAGTTAAATACCATCAGCAAAAATCGCTATTACCAGAATATTATGATCCTGGAGTTTTTGCCTCATGAGTGGGATTTAATTTTTAGTCCTAGCTGGGAGTCACGTGCTTAGTAAATTTAAAACTATCGAGTTTTCTAAGTTTGCTCCACTTCTTGTGACGCTAGCTTTTATCCTGATCTTAATTCAGTATTCCTTTCACCCTCTTGAATCAATCTTCTTCGATTTCTGGGTTAAAAATGATGTTTCTTCACGGACTCTAAAAAGTCCTATCGTGCTGATTGCAATGGATGAAGAGAGCGATCAATTCCTGGGTGAGACTTATCCTTATACCTATGCTTCTCATAATCGTTTAATGAATAGATTAGTTGAGGATAAGCCTGCCATCGTTAATTATTTCGTTTCACTTCTAGAGCCTGATTCTGAAGTTGAGGCTCGTTACCAGATTGAGTTTCATGAAAGTATAAAAAACTTCTCCCCGGCCGGTGAAAGATTCAAGTTTGGTACCGAGATCGACAACTTTGGTGAGCAGATTCCACCGGAAGGATTGCGCGACATTGGATATCACTTAGGACAACTTTATAAAGATCAGTTAATTTTTTCTAAAGACGAAGTGGTCAGACGTGCCATCCTGAATATCTCCGGAGAAGACTCACTTCATCTCTGGTCGGCAAAAAAGTTTCGCCAGCTTCAGGGAATGCAGCCAATTGATGCTACTGCTTATAAGGGCGCCTATTATAATGCAGAGGCTGACGCGAACTTTGCTTTATTTAAATATTCAGGAAATCCTCTAATAAGCGAGATGCAGGTCATACCTTTCCATAGGGTCGTTGTTGGAAATTTTACAAAGGGCTTTTTTTCGGACAAAATTGTCCTGATTGGTCCGCAGTATCTTTCCAATGCGGGTGATTTTATCCAAACCCCCTTCGAAAAAGAATCAGCACGCACTCCGAAATTAATGGTGCATGCCCATGTTATTGAGGCATTAATCGCAGAAAAAACAATTTTTGATATCAGAGATTTTTATACTCAGATTGCATCCATTTTTATCGCAATCATTCTTTCGTACATTATTTCAAGGGTACAGCCAGTCAAGGGCTTGATGATAACGATTCTGCTGATCATTGGTATTTTGCTGGTCAGCTACCTTGCCTTCATAACCATGGGGTGGTGGATTAAGCTTTCTCACCTGGTTCTTAGTATCTTCGTGGTTTATTACATCTGGGTTCCTTTTCGTGCCATTGAGGAATACCAAACTCGCTACGCTATCCAGGAAGAGTCCAAACTCCTGAAGCAGGTCGATAACTTAAAACAAAATTTTATTTCTCTCATGAGCCATGATTTAAAAACGCCCGTAGCAAAAATTGCTGGAATTGCGGACATACTCAAGATCAAATTTAACAATACACCAGAACAAATGGAGCTCATAGATAACGTTGTCAATTCCACCAAGGAGTTGAATAACTTTATTAATTCCATTCTCGATCTCACCAAGATTGAATCCCAGAACTTGACACTGCGAAAAGAGTCAAAAGACATCAATAAAATAATTGAAGGAATTGTAGAAAAGCTGGAGTTCGAAGCCGGCAGTAAACAGATGAAGATCGAAATGGATCTATCCCCTCTCTACCCCATCCAGGTAGATACCGTACTAATGAACAGGGTTATTTCCAACCTGATTGAAAACGCCATTAAATACGCAGGGAAAGGCAAAACGGTGTTTATGAAGACCTGGGATGATGCTGATTGGGTGTATGTTGAGGTGAAAGACAATGGGCTCGGGATCGGACCAGATGATTTAGCCCATATTTTTGATAAATTTTATCGGGTGAAGAACGACTCGACTCATGCCATTAAAGGCTCGGGTCTGGGTCTTTATCTGGTAAAATATTTTATCGAGCTTCATAATGGGGTTATTTCTGCTTCTTCTCAACCAGGAGAAGGAACTTCGTTTATAATTAAGCTTAAGAATGAATAGGAGCTATCCATGCATAAGGTTTTAGTAGTTGATGATGATAAAGTCCTTCAACAGTCGGTTAAGCAAGCACTCGAATATCATCACTTTGTAGTTGATGTTGCAGATAACGGTAAGGAAGCCGTCAATAAAGTCTATGGCCAGAAATATGATCTGGTGGTGATGGACGTAAATATGCCGGAAATGGATGGTATTCAAGCACTGATAGAAATAAAAAAACACGATCCTTCTGTTATTGTATTGATCCTTACGGCTTATTCGAATGTAACTGATGCAGTTAAAGCTGTTAAAGAAGGCGCGTACAATTATCTGGAGAAACCAATTACTTCAGAAAACCTGGTTGCGCTGATTAAGCGAGCACTCAAAGCTCGCTCAATGGTAGAAACATTAACCTTCTCGTCACCAACACTTTCAATTGGTGAGAGTTCTACTTCTAAAGATAAATTCGTTGGTGAATCAAATGCCATGAAAAAGGTGTTCGATGTTATTTCAAAACTAGCGAAGGTCAATACTCCGGTCCTCATCCGAGGTGAATCAGGTACAGGTAAAGAACTCGTCGCAAAAGCCATTCACTACAACTCGCCTCGTAAAGATGAGAAGTTTGTTACCATTAACTGTGGTGCCATTTCTGAAAACCTGATTGAGTCTGAACTTTTCGGTCATGAAAAGGGTGCTTTTACGGGTGCTGATCAAAGAAAGATTGGTAAGTTTCAGTTTGCCGAGGGGGGAACCATCTTCTTAGATGAAATCGGTGATATTTCAGCAGCAATGCAGGTAAAACTTCTGCGTGTGCTTCAGGAAAAAACGTTCATGCCGGTTGGTTCAAACCGCGAAATTAAAGTTGATGTTAGAATTATCGCGGCTTCTCACAAACCATTCGAGGAGATGATTAAGGACGGAACATTCCGGGAAGATTTGTTTTATCGTTTAAACGTACTTCCTGTGTATCTTCCACCGCTGCGTGAAAGAAAGACAGATATCCCTCACCTAGTAAATCACTACATTGGTTACTTTAACAATGTTCATAATTTGAAAGTTAAAGGCGCTGAACCAGAGGCCCTGGAAGTTTTGAGTAATTATTCATGGCCTGGTAACATTCGTGAATTAAGAAATATCATTGAACACTGCTTTATCATGGAATCATCAGACATGATCCATGTGAACTCACTACCTTCTATTGTGTTCAAGGATCAGAAAAAAGCTGAAGCCAAAGATCAGCATGCTCAGGACTCTGTCATTGATCTTGAAGATATTCAGAATTCTGTTTTGGATAGCGCTCCTGCTTCAAAAGCTGGCCAGGAAGTTCAATTTTCATTCGGAACGAAACTGGGTGAAGGCGGGAAATTGGATTTTGCCATTGCTAAGGACCAATTTGAACGAGAGTTTATTGTGCAGGCACTCAAAATTAATAAAGGCCGCATCAATCAAACTGCCCTGAATGCAAATATTCCGAAAAAGACTCTTCTCAGAAAGATTGAAAAGTACGAGATTAATCCAAAAGATTACTACTAGGAATTGGCATGAAACGCTTTTGGATTTTATCACTCGTAATGGCCGCACTGATTATCATCGATCAGCTTACAAAAGGTGCGATTCAAACCAGTTTATTCTACGGGCAATCAATCCCAGTGATTGATGGTTTCTTTAGTATCGCCTATGTGAAAAATACTGGCGCAGCTTTTGGATTCGGTCAGGATGCAGATATTCTGTTTCGTCAGATTATGTTTCTGGCGTTGCCTGTCGTCTTTTGTGGGTACATCTTTTTCATGCTCATAAAAAGCCTGAAGGGATATTTCTATCTTTCACTTGCTTATGCTCTGATCATTGCCGGTGCTGTTGGAAATCTCATTGATCGCTTTACCCTTGGTTATGTAGTGGATTTCCTGCTGTTCTACTGGAAGGATGAAGCGAATCATTTCCCGGCATTTAATGTTGCCGACAGCTGTATTACAGTCGCTGCAGGACTTTTGATCATCGATTTTTTCCACCAGTGGAAATTGAAACGAGCTCAACAAACAGAAACGAATGCTGCCGATCCTCTATCAAAGCCATGATTTAATAATCTACTCCTATCCATTGTTCATGGGCATTGGATGGGGAGTCGGTTATCAACTTTTTTTATCCCGTACTGCTGATTCCTATCGTTTTTCACTTCTTATTTTCTGGGGAATATTTCTTACATCATGGTTAGGCGCTAAGGTTCTCTTCCTTGTAACTGCGCCCAAAATTAACCAGGCCGGTATGTTGGAGAATGTCAATTTCTGGACTGGCGGTGGTTTTGTTTTCTTTGGTGGGTTTTTAGGATCAGTATTCTTTCTTCTCGTTCTAAATAAATTTCGAAATATAAAAATAGACACGATCTGGTCGCTGGTTCCAGCCTTGACTATAGGCCATGCTATTGGACGGTTAGGATGTTTTTTAGCCGGATGCTGTTTTGGTAAAGAAACAGATTGGTTTTGGGGCCTTCACGTGCATGGGGCTGATCGACATCCCACGCAGCTCATAGAAAGCCTTGGACTGTTTTTAATTGCTGGCATGATCTGGAAACGGCAGGCAGAGTTGCGATCATTTGCGCTTTATTTTTTATCTTACGGTTTGCTGAGATTAGTAGTTGAGACCCTCAGAGGTGATGAGATAAGAGGCCATTGGGCTCTATTCACACCTTCGCAATGGATTTCATTAATCCTGCTTCCAGTAGGTATTATTTTATACTTTAAAAACAAGCACTTAAAGATTAGCAAAGAGATTTAGTCAAGTTTGGCATTCGTTCGACCGATAATATCCTGAGTTAAAACAGGAGATGCATTTTGGAAAAGTCTGCAAAATTTGAATCGCTTCAACCTCGATTCCTTAGATATCGTTCTCATTACAAAATATATCTCATAATCATGTTAAGCCTGGCCGGCTTGATACTTTCCTTCTGGGGATTTCGCCTTACTCAAGATAGATGGTCCATGGTCTATTCTGAATATGCTTACGAGTTCTGGTTGTCGATGTGTTACTTCTCTTTGTTTGGAACATTCTATTTTTTCTGGCTCAAAAACAGGCTCAATCATGCTGTTCAGGTTTTTCCAACTCATGTAGCTATTCATAACAATGGCCATGTAGAAGAAATAAAATTCGAAGATGTTGAATCAGTAGGGATTGTTTGTTGGTCTGTTTTTTATTTCAAGATGAAGTCAGGCATTAAGCATTATTTCAGCTCAAGTCTTGAGCGTGTTGACTATATTTGGGAAGGTATCCATCAAGCGCGTCCAGAGCTTCTCAAGCATGAAGAGTTTGAATCTTTCCGAATGAAGCTGGTTCAATATGACCATCATCAGAAAAGAAAAGAATGGTTTTTCCGTCACAAACTGGTGGATGTTTTTAACTGGGGTGTATTACCCATGACTTTTCTGGGAATTTCTTATCTCATCCAGAGTCGGGAAGTGGTTATTCATCAGCAAGGCATGTATTTCTTTAGATTGTTCATGTATTCGTTTTTGACTTTGTTGGTAACGACATTCTTGTTTTCTTTTGTCATGAAAAAATTTGTTTTTGATAAACGGATTAAGCTTCAAATGAATTCTCAACCTCATGACAAACTTCGCGACTTAGAGTTTGAAGGAATTATTGTTCAGAGATCAAAAATGCTTCAAATGATGACAGCAGCTTTTATTTTCTCTCTGGTGCTAAGAAATGAAATGAACCTTTTTTCTTTGACCCGCGTAAAAGAAGATCTCACAACTTTTAACTTGAAACAGGGTCATACTCTACTGGTCGATAATCGCTTTAACTGTGTTGTTTGTAAGTATCCTGTGAGAGATGGGGACCTCGTTGTTTTTGGTAAAGGAACGGTAGGGCAGGTAATGGCAACTCAGGGAGACATGGTCGGGCAGATTTCACAAGATAGGAAAGGACGTATCATCGCTAGTGAAAACATTCAGGAAGTTCCTAAAGGCCATGTAGCGATCAAGTTAGCGAATCAAAAAGATATTGTGATGGTAAAATTAGATGAGTTAATTGGTAAAATACAAAAGTGATGCACAAAATCTGAAATCTCCTAGAATGATAAGGGACTATCTTATCAATAGGAGATTTCACTGTGAAAAAATTAACTCAAGTAGGACTCTTACTCGCCCTGATTCTGGGCTTCTCATCTTACTCTCAGGCTGCCTTGCTTATCGAGCCGGTAGTTGGGTACAACTTCGGTAAGTTCAACACGGATATAGAAATCCCTTCTTCTCCGTCTTCAAATGAAAGCTCAGATGATACTCTTAAAGGATCAAGCTACGGTGGTCGTTTAGGCTACCAAAATCTTGGATTTCAGTTAGGAGTAGATTATCTGGCCTCAAACCTTGATGTCGATGGAGATGAAGTAAAAACTAGCGAGTGGGCGGGATTTGTGGGCTTCGAGTTTCCGATCCTATTGAGAGTTTATGCCGGTTATATTTTCTCGGGAACTGGTGAAACTGAAGATGATTATGAATTTGAAAAAGGTACTGGACCAAAGTTCGGAGTTGGCTTCACTGTTTTGCCATTTCTTGATATCAACGTCGAGTATCGAAAAATAACTTATGATACTTATGAAGGCACTGATAATGGCGTAGATTTCAACATCGACGCTGACTATAGCGCTGTGATGGTTGGTATTTCTTTGCCATTCACTCTTTAAGATTAAATAAAGAATAAATAAAAAAGGCTCCTTTCGGAGCCTTTTTTTATCCAGCTATCTCTGGTTTTTGATTTTCAACTTCATTTTCATCCACATAAAGCTTAGAAGCTAATGTTTCATTGCCCCAGGCAATGAAAGCATCGTCGTGCTGATACATGGTGATCGTTTCCCAAGGGCAATCCTGAGAACAGTTCTGGCAACCAATACATCGGGCCAAATCAATCTCTACCATTTGCTGATAAGAAGGATTCTTAGGATCTGGTCCGGGTACTAATTCAATTGAGTCTACTGGACATCCAGCAATACAGACTTCGCACCCAGTGCAACCAGATTGATGGACAACGGCAAGGAGCTTAGGTGGCTTTTTACCCTTACGAGGAGCCTTAAAGCGCGCCGTATGAAATGGATTTTCAACTTTGATAGATTCATCGCTCATAGATCCCCATTATACACTTTGCCTAGGAAGCTATAAAGCATTTCCTTATACAATTTGGGCTTGTCATGATTGAATCTAGCAGAAAATTTGAGTCTTATGACGCACCTTTTAAATAAATACCATTTAGTTTTGGGGATTTGCCTATGACCACCAGAAAGCTTCGTTTTGTGACGGCGGCCAGCCTGTTCGATGGGCATGATGCTTCGATAAATATTATGCGGCGATTACTTCAGTCCAAAGGGGTGGAGGTCATCCATCTAGGACATAACCGTTCAGCTCAGGAAGTGGTGGAAGCTGCTTTAGCCGAAGACGCTCATGCTATTGCCTTAAGTTCTTATCAGGGTGGTCACATGGAGTACTTCTCTTATGTGCGAGAATTACTCAATCAAAATGGTGGTCAAACGGTGCGAATCTTTGGTGGTGGAGGAGGAGTGATAACTCCCCCTGAAATTGCTGAGCTTCACAAACGTGGTATTACTCGGATCTATCATCCCAACGATGGAATAGCTTTGGGCTTAAATGGGATTATCGATGACATGATCGCAAAGTGTGATTATTCCACCATCGATGAAATTGATTTTAAAAAGTTTCAAAATAAAAAACTCACTTCATATGAAATGGCTAAGGTCATCACTTTTATCGAAGACCGTCGTGAATTTCCACTTAGTGTCTCACCTAAGTCGGTTCCGGTTTTTGGGATCACGGGAACTGGAGGGGCAGGAAAATCATCTTTGATCGATGAGCTCTTGCTGAGGTTCCATCGCTATTTTGGAAATAAAAAGATCGCCCTCGTTTCAGTGGATCCAACCAAGAAAAAAAACCAAGGTGCTCTCTTAGGAGATCGTATTCGTCTTGGCTCTGCAGTCTATCGTAACTTTTACATTCGCTCTCTTGCTACTCGTGACTCCGCCAACGAACTTTCTCCAGAAATTAAAAAGGTTGTAGAATTTTTAAAGTCTCAGGACTTTGACCTCGTACTGGTAGAAACTTCCGGTATTGGACAAGCTTCAGATGAGATCACTAAAGTAGCTAATAAAACTCTATATGTGATGACACCAGAGTTTGGTGCTGCCACCCAGCTTGAAAAAATTGAAATGCTGGAAGTCGCTGACTTTATAGCTGTTAATAAATTTGAAAAACCTCGGTCTGAAGATGCTCTGAGAGATGTGCGAAAGCAATACCGTCGGAACAAGCAATTGTTTGCGAATCATCCAGGCTCACCAACTGATGCTGAACTACCAGTGTATGGAACAATGGCTTCCAAGTTCAACGATGTTGGTGTGAATGCACTTTTCAGAGATATCATCCAGGCCGTTAATTTTGAACACAACTCTGAACTGGATAAAATCCCGTCTGATCGTGCACCAGAAAAAAAACAGGCCATTATTCCAGCGTCTCGAATCAATTATCTTCGAGACATTTCTGACACTGTGAAAAGTTACAATTCACGCTCTCTGGAGTCAGTTAAAAAACTGCGCCAATTTGAATCATTGGTAGAAGCTGAAAAAATTATTACCGACAGTCCATCACTGAAATCTAAAAAGGATGATCTGCAAAAGCAGTTGTCAGGGGAACTAAGTGAAGTTGCTGATTACGACAAGGTGATTGATCAGTACATTAAGGGTGAATTCACTTACGTAGTCAGAGCTAAGGACATCAAAGTACCGACGAAGTACAAATCTCTGTCTCAATCTGATGTTTCAAAAGTCGGATTTCCAAAATTTTATTACGCCTCTGATAAGTTGAAATTCATCCGGACGCAGAATTTGCCTGGTTATTTCCCATACGCCGCCGGAGTATTTCCATTTAAACGTGCAGATGAGGATCCTAAGCGTCAGTTTGCCGGAGAAGGCGGGCCTAAACGAACCAATGCCCGTTTTCACTATTTATCAAAAAGTGATTCGGCTAAACGGCTTTCTACTGCTTTTGATTCTGTAACTCTCTACGGTGAAGATCCTGCAACTCGACCGGATATCTACGGCAAAGTCGGCGAGTCAGGTGTTTCTATCTGTATGCTTGATGACATGATGGAACTCTACAAAGGCTTCGATCTGACTTCACCATCCACTTCTGTCTCCATGACGATAAATGGCCCGGCTCCGATCATTCTGGCCATGTTTATGAACACTGCTATTAATCGTTCCCTTCCTGAGACTGAACAGGAGGATAAAGAGAAGGTTGTTGAAGTCATGCGACAGGTTCGTGGTACAGTTCAGGCCGATATTCTGAAAGAAGACCAGGCACAGAACACATGTATCTTCTCGCTTGAATTTGCACTAAAAATGATGGGTGATGTGCAGGAATTTTTCTGTAAACACAAAATCAAAAATTATTATACGGTTTCCATTTCCGGTTATCACATTGCCGAAGCTGGTGCTAACCCTATTACCCAGTTGGCGCTGACACTTTCCAATGGTTTTACTTATGTTGAGTATTACCTCAGTCGAGGCATGCATATTGATGACTTCTGCGAAAACTTATCATTTTTCTTTTCGAATGGATTAGACCCTGAGTACACAGTGCTCGGGCGAGTTGCCCGAAAGATCTGGGCTGTTGCCATGAAAGAAAAATATGGTGCTTCGGATAAATCTCAGAAACTAAAATATCACATCCAGACATCTGGTCGATCTCTGCATGCTCAGGAAATCGACTTTAACGATATCCGGACCACACTTCAGGCATTCCTGGCCCTCTCAGACAATTGTAATTCTCTACACACCAATGCTTATGATGAAGCGATCACTACTCCGACTGAAGAATCAGTCCGTCGTGCTATGGCGATTCAACTTATCATCAACCGAGAGTATGGTCTGAATAAGACCGATAATCCCCTTCAAGGTTCTTATATAGTCGATGAATTAGCTGAGATCGTAGAAGATGCCGTTTTAGCTGAGTTCGAACGTATTTCTGACAAAGGTGGTGTACTAGGTGCTATGGAATCCATGTATCAGCGTGGAAAGATTCAGGAAGAGTCTTTGTATTACGAAACACTGAAAGATTCAGGAGAGTTTCCGATCATTGGTGTTAACACTTTCCTTCCTGAGAAAAAGGAAGAGTGGAAGCCTATCGAACTATCTCGCGCTTCTGAAGCGGAAAAGAATGATCAGATTCAGCGTTTGGAAGCCTTTAGGTCAAGACATCTAGCTCGATCTCAGGATTGCCTGAGCAAACTTCGCGATGTGGCCTTAACTGGTGGAAATATTTTTGAGGAACTTCTTACAACAGTGAGATATTGCAGCCTAGGTGAAATTACTTCTGTGCTTTATGAAGTTGGCGGTCGCTATAGAAGGAATATGTAATGAAAAAATCAAAGATCTATACCAAAACGGGTGATAGTGGTGAAACTGGCCTGGTTAGCGGGAATCGGATTATAAAATCTGATCTAAGGATAGATCTTTATGGCGAGCTAGATGAATTAAATTCTAGGGTGGGATTCAGCTGCTCTTTATTAGAAAAACATCCTGAGGAAGTTCAATTTTTACAAGTTATCCAGTCAGCTCTGTTCGATCTGGGTTCTAATATGGCGTGTGAGTTTGAGAACAGAAGTAGATTTAATCTGCCTCAACTGGATCAAAAGCTTATCGATTCTATGGAGCAGCAGATTGATAGAATGGACAAGGAGCTTCCCGTCCTTAAGAATTTTATTTTGCCTGGTGGAAGTCAGGTGGTCTCAAGTATTCATCTGGCACGAACCTGCACACGTACTGTTGAAAGAAAACTTATTCATTATGAACATCTCACTTCTGAAGAGTTGCCAGTTTTGAGTATTGTTTTCCTGAATCGTCTTTCAGATTACTTCTTTGTACTTGCTAGATACATCAATCATCTTGAAAATGGTAAAGAGATTACCTGGAAGGCAAGAACCTGATTTAATTTTGAGCGCGATAAAGATCTTGAATCCCTGCCAGTTTTTCACCGAAAGTGAACTTTAACATTTTGAAATTCACTAAGAAGTACAAACTTACAAATAGAATTTCTGAAAGCAGCATGACAGGTAAACGAT
>JBEIEO010000055.1:0-13573 GCA_040382895.1 Halobacteriovoraceae bacterium | reverse complement strand
GTTTAAATTTGTTTGCTCAAGAAGAAGTGTCTGAGGCAATGAGGGCTTTGCGTTTATCATGCCAGCAAAACGTAGGGCTCGGTTGTTATAACTATGCCAATATGCTTTTGAAAAGAGATCAGCAGGAAAATGCCAATAAATATTTTGAGATGGGCTGTAAGCTAGAGCACTCTGATAGTTGTGTTAAAAAAGTCTGGGGTCCAATCGAGGCTCCTCTGCAGTCCGAAACGATATCATCAGTTGCACCTACCGCAGTTGAAACAGGAGTAACGCCTCCGGAGACAGCATCAACTGAGGAATCAATAGTTGAAGAAACTCCAACTCCTGCACCAGCATCTATTGAAGAACCAATTTCTGTAGGATTGGAAGGTCAGGCAAGCGGTGAAGCCCCAGCAGAAGCACCTTCGCCAGATGAAACGGAGCTAGACCTTTCAGCAATTGAATAATGTTCATTCAGCCACTGTAATGTAATTTGCCAGGACTGGTGAGCAGCTTCAGCATGGTAAGAACTCCGCTGTCCACAGAAGAAACCATGATTCGCATTTTTAAAAATTTTTATCTGGTATTGTATTTTCACTTTCTCTAGCTCCCCGCAAATTTCTTCTACTTCAGAAAGCGGAATGCTGGTATCCATATCTCCAAAGAAAAGCAACAGTGGCGCTTTTATAAGATGAAAACTCTTCCGTAGAGGCTGCAACCTGAAGCCCGCTCTCTCATGCATCAGACCGGCCCCATAAAAAGATATAGCCGAAACGATAGGAAAATTGATTGCCGCAAAACAAGAAGTATATCCACCCATGCAGAATCCAAGAGTTGAAATATGCTTTATCCCTCTTTCGCCTTGGAGATGATTTATCAAATGATTGATATCTTGGTAGAGATTCTCCTCCGTCATCTTTTTAAGAAAACTTATTGGTGAATCTCGGTCTGTGTAATCAAATTGCAACTGATCACCCCATCGGTAATAGAGATCAGGTGCAAAGGCCTGGTAACCTTCATATGCCAGGCGATTACAGATGTCCTTGATGTGTCCATTCACTCCAAAGGCTTCCATGAAAACGATCAGTGCTATTTTTTTTGATGGTTCCTTTGGTTGCGCATGATAGACCATCATCTTTTTATTTTGAATTGGTAGAAATATTTCACCCGTTTTGACTTTCATTAGAACTCTCCTGAAGAAAAAGATTGAGGGATTTAGGTGCAACTTTGTTGAATGCCTTTAGGCAAGAGCACCCTCCCTGATGGCAGGTAGTTTAGCTCTTGATAGAACTTTTTTCAGGACTGGTGGCAGCGAAGTTCAAGCTAATGCATAACATATGTCAATCGAGGCAATGATAGTGGAGTCAACCGGATGCGCTAAGAAAGAAAAGATGTAGATGAGAAATTCAGACCGGTGGGAAGAAGGACTTCCCACCGATAAGATGAAAAAATTAAGCGGCTTTTTTGTTCTGATCCTTATAGGCATTCAGATCGACAACGTTTGAAGCCTGGCCTGAGCCTTTCGAGGCCATAAGCTTGGCATGGTTCATTGCCTTAATTTCTTTTTTTGTTAACTTTTTCTTTTGTCCGTTACCTTCGTGCTTTTTACTCATAAAACGTACCTCCAAAATACGAGCTCACAATTTAAATAGCTCTTAAACATCTTATCGGCAGAGTGAGAGAAGTTCTTGAGTGTTTTGATATGGAAAACATTAAAAATCAACACTTTAGCGTGTTTTTATTGTGATCTTATTTAAAGACGCCTATGATAAGCCAAAGTGCCGCTCAGAGGAGAGCTTTGTGAGTGAAAATCCAGCCATTAAGTCCGTGCCTAATTCATTTGCCGCCATCATGACTATGATGCTGCCGGGTTTGGGCCAAATGCTTAAAGGACAGATTATGCCTGGCATTTTCTGGGCACTGGCCGTGGGTTTCGGGTATTTTAGCTACTTCTGGCCGGGTCTGGTTATTCATACATTTTGTATTCTGGATGCAGCCCTTAGCAAAGGTGAAGACTCAGAAGGTAAAACCAGTACAACAGCGAAATTGCTGGTACTCGCACTGGCCCTGGGCCTGATAGCCTACACATATCTTCGAAATTTTTAATTGTTTAAATCAATAGTCATCTGTCATTTTTTCTATTCCCTTGGAAAGTAATTAAAAAAATGATTTAAAGCTCCCGTTATTGCATTTTTAAAAAGGGAACTTTATGAAATCCATCCTGGTTACTCTGGCCCTGAGCTTGACGGCGTCTGCGTTTGCTCAGAATTTATCACTTCCAGACTACAAGAATTATGAGCTGACTGATATTGCGGCGAAGGGACTTAAGAAAGAAATTCTTTTCTCCAAGATGAACCGTGACCTGATGAAAGTAATGGCCTCGATTTGCTCAAATCGCGCTCTGGTATGGGCCTATGACTTCAAACGTTTTTACAATGTGGATGCAGGAAAAATCTTCTTATTCTACACAAAAAAATCTGGTGATGTCGGTCAGAAGACCTGGTGGTACCACGTCGCTCCGATCGTTAATGAAAAAGGCGTGATTCATGTAATGGATGCCGGTTTCCCAGGTGATATCCGCGGGCCACTTGCACCGAAAGATTGGCTTAAGCGTTTTACCAGTTCTACTAACTGTAAAGAAATCAAAGCATCTGAGACAGACCTGGTTGAAAGAATGTTTGATGGTTACACATTCCCTGAAACAACTTCTTACGGCAAATACGATTGCTACTACAAGTATACACCAGCGGGTTATTGGACTCCGTCAGCAGTCGCAAAGGGTCTCTTAGGGGTTGATGAAGAAGGCAAACCGATTCAGTACTCACGCGAAGAATTTGATACTGACGAAGTATTTTATGCCTGCGTAGAAGCAGCAACAGGACCGGTTGGACGTGCATTAGGCGGCGGGAAAAAACGCTGCGAAAAGTATCTTAATCTCTAGTTTTTGACTTTAAGCCGCTTTGGGATTTCTTTTTGGAGAAGTTCCAAAGCGGTTTGAAAGACTCTTGGGTAATATGGTCTTGCCCGGAAACAAATATAAACCGGCGATGGGAGTTTCTTCTTAGGATTAATAATTTTGATCCGTTTATCATTTTTAATTAAATGCTCAGGTAAAACCGAAACTCCCCAGCCCTGGGCCACCCCCTCAATCACACTATAAATCTCATCCAGAAATTTCCGTTTCAATTGCTTAACGGGTTGTCCCAAATACTGAAAGTACCGGTAGCTCATCATGTCCATTTCATCATGATTTAAAAAAATATCTTTGTTCGTTTGGTGGATCGCTGAACTAATCAACACGTAGTCCTCATCCCCCAGATAAACTGACTCTATTCCCTCTTTAACAAGTGGCTGATCCAGAAAAATGAAATCCAGCTCTGAACTCATCAAAAGCTCCGGAAGTTCGCTTAGCTCTTTCATCATGTAACTAAACTGAACAGCGGAGTGTTGACGTAAAAATTCATTAAAAACAGGAAGAACGATGGATCTTCCGATAGTTGAAAAAGTGCCTAATCGGACTATTCCTTTGAGTTCTTTGCTTTCTTCCGTGAAATCATCCAGGAATTCCCGCTCGAGACCCTCGATCATTTCACAATAAGCGAGTAACTTTTTTCCTGCATCGGTCAGAGTTGCGCCATTTTTTCCACGGATGATCAAGGTATGCTGAAGTTCTTCCTCGAGTCGCTGAATACGGATCGAGAGTGCTGCCTGAGTAATCCCTAAGGTATCAGATGCAGCGGAGAAAGTTTTCTTTCTCGTTAAGGCCAGAAAAGCTTTAGCGTGTTCTCGGGAGATGTTCATCAGAACTTTACTGTTCGATATTCACACGACCGCCACTCATTCCAGGCCGGAGTCCCTTCGGGGTTAAGGGTGTACTGACGGTTTAACCCTGGTAGAGAAAGATGAATCTCTGGTACCTTTTTCATCTCGATGATCATTCGCATGGAAGCCCCGGAATATTGCTCATAAACATTTCGATCCTCATCCCAGCGAAGAGTACCCGGATCAACACTGTGGTGATCACCGATGCCCGGTAATTCAGGCGAGAACTTCCAGTCACCATTTTTTGAAAGGTGAGCGAAAGTTAAAAGATGGGTTTCACCCCAATTACGTCCGGCAATTTCTTTTCGCGCTTGTTTCAGGTAATTACCGAGCTCAATTTTCTGTGTTGCCGTTAAATAGTCCAGTAACTTGAAAAGGGCGTATTCGTTTACTTTCCATCCTTCCATCATGAGATCCATGAGTCGACGATACAAGGGCGCGGCTTTTGAGGTGTCAGTTGTTTCGAAAGCCCATTGATTAAACTCCGGGACCTGAATGTATTTCAATATTTTCTTCGTGAAAAATCTTGCATCCACGGCCTGTCGATCACACTGAATGTTTTTGAAACTAGTGACGTCGTGCTTCCCAGGTGAAAGAAGCTCATCAATTCTGAAGCCTCGGAAGGAATAACTGTAGCCACGTCCTCCATAAAACTTCGCATCTACGGGAAAGTGGCGATTATCGGCAGTGTATATATAGTTTCGTTTCGGCTTTAGTACATGTGGTCTTTCCATCGGATCAAGGAAATCATTTTTCTTGAAATCTTTCAACGCTTGCGGTGAAACACCATATGGATCTTTTTCGGTAGCTCGATAAGCATGACCAACCACCCGATAACCGATATCCCCTTTGTTATCAGCAAAAACAAAATTCCACGAAGGTAATCCTACTTTCCGAAGTTCCAGGTCCATACTTGTAACATCTTGAGCATGCATAAAATTGAACATAGGAACCAGATCTTGTGATTTCATATTAAATCCGGTCCATTTTAAAAGCATTTTTTCTTTTCTCTCAACTTCAAGAGGTAAGACTAACTCCCCATCTCTAGTTCGTTCAAAGCTTTTAAAGATGAACGGCAATTTCAAAAAACCTACTTTCACGTAAACTGTGGGACGAATGGTTTCGAAGTAATTTTCCGGAAAGTAGCGAACGAAGACGGCGTCGGCAGTATTGATATATGCGTTGGTTAAACCCCATGCAACCTTTCCATTGGTTCCACTGGCAACCACTGGTACGCCTGGTACAGTAGCACCCATCACCTTGAACTTAGGCGTTTCAAAATTCACCCAATACCAGAAAAGTGGAGTCTTGAGATCCAAGTGAGGATCGTTAGCCAGTATGGCATTTCCCGTTTTCGATTTCGCCTTACTGATTACCCAGTTATTGGAGCCGGATTCTTTTCCAAACACATCCGGAAATTCACTCCATAACTTAACAATCTTTTTCTCAGACTTTATAAGATCACTCGTTTTTTTGAGTGACACTTTCTTTTCATATTCACCATCCTTGAGAATGGTGTTCATCCATGGCACTTCATCTTCATTAAAAAGGGACTCTGTTCTTTCATTCCAATGCTCCCGGGACTTCTCTTCCTCATAGTCGCGGAAAAATGTTTTTCTGGTTTGATCAAAGGATTGAAGAGTGAGGACTAAAAGTGAGTCCACGGGTTGCCATTCTTCCGGCTCGTACCCCTGGTCGATAAACTCATGCGATTTTTTCCCCTCAATGAATCCCTGATTTACACCTCGCGAATAATTCTCCAACCAAACTTTGTTCTCCTCAGGGAGTTCCTTATACAAACGTGAAGCCAGTGAAGGAAGATCCAAAAGGCGCATCATCAAATCAGATTTAAGCCAGGTGTAACCATAAACTTCAGCATTCCTTCCCTGACCGACACGGCGAAAATAGTCCATCTCCCATGCGCGATCACGACCATGGTGATAGCCGAAACAATAGTAAAAGTGGTTCAGGTCATTAGTCTTCAGATAAGGGATGCCTAAGTCGTTGTAGGTCGCCTCACATTTGATATCAGAAGTAGCGAATGAAAAAGAAGATAACAACAGGACGAAAAAAATGATCATTGAATATCCAGACGAGTGTTGAGAGTTTCTTTGAAGTTTTGTCTAAGAGTGAGAGGTAAATCCTGCGAATCGAGGAGTTCGATGTAGTTTATGAGAGTCGAGGTTTCTTGCTCACTCAGCGACTGGTAACGAGCTCTGCCCGGCCAGGCATGTCCCCATTCTTTCGTTCTAAAACGAATTGGTGACTGACCACCGATAGAGACCGCCGCATAGATGAGTCTTGCCTGGGTAGGAGCACCTGCATCCTCAACACATTTTTTCAGACGTAGATCAGTTAGTTTTCTTTCACTCAGTGAACCACCGGCCCAAAAATATAAATCGTGTTCAATACAACAATGTTTCCATTGATTTGGTCGCCCACGAGTTCCTTCAGGATAGGCCGTACAGTAATCTGTTAAAAAAGGTTTAAGAGTGTCACTCGCATTTGAAAAAGAACTTAATGTCGTTGCGAGGAGAAAAAACAAAATCCATGTTTTCATTCTTATGTTTCTCACAAATCAAAAAATGGTAAAGACTCAAAATAAAAGTTATTCAAGCATACCATGAGGAAAACAGTATTTACGATAATGTTTTGGTGGAGTTATTAAGTCGGAAGCAGAAAACAAAAAAGACACCGTTCAACATGTTAGCCATTCAAAAAATGAGTGCTGAAGAAGTTGTTGGTGGAGTTATTGCACTCATCATCTTCGTTGCCTACGATGCGATCGTGTTTAAGGCTGCTCAAGGATGAGTGCCCTTTCCATTTCCTGGTTCCTCACTCACAATATGAGCATGAAATATTTCTCATGCATTTTTCTGCTGATCCTCTACTCTTGCAGTCAGGTTTCGCCGCGTAAATTCCATCCTGAGGATCATGTAACATTAAGAGCGGCGATGAATCAGGCACGCTCTTCTTATCTTAAAGGATGCGTTGATACTTACCATAGCCTCAAAATTCCCAAAGTTTTTACTCATTGCGTGGATAGAGCGAAAGCGCATGAAGATGAATTGATGGAAATTATGAAGCAGAATCCCTAGGAACTTAACCTAAGTTGAGGAGCTCGCCGTTTAAGTTTATAATGATCAAAAGCGAGGTTTTATGCGTACTTTTGATCAATGGATGGCCGAATATGGTGTGAGCCATCGCAACCCAACTAACCAACTTATCCACAAAATCTGTGTTCCACTCATCATGCTTTCTGTAATTGGTTTGTTTTGGTCGATTCCTGCACCGGAAGCTTTTCAATCTATTCCCTATTTGAATTGGGCAACTCTTTTCATTGTTGGTTGTTTGGTTTTTTACATGACACTAAACTTTTTCATGTTTCTTGGGATGTTGATTATGACTGCAGGAATGTGTTGGATCTGTGTGCAGCTTCATGAAGAGGGAATTTTACTGATAACAAGTATTAGCATTTTCGTAGTGGCGTGGATCGCACAATTCTATGGTCACAAGGTAGAAGGCAAGAAGCCTTCGTTTCTTCAGGACCTGGCATTTTTATTGATCGGTCCTCTTTGGGTTTTACGCTTTTTCTATTCAAAAATCGGCCTAAAAACTTAGATTTGTCATCGACTCTGGTTTTACCCAGAGATCAAATTGCTCCGCCGTGAGAAATCCTGATTCCACGGCGGCTTGTTTTAAATTTTTTCCTTCCGCATGAGCTTTTTTCGCAATCTGCGCTGATCTATCATATCCAATATGAGGGTTCAGTGCAGTTACTAACATTAGAGAGTTATTCAGATGCTCCTGAATACGTTGATGATTGGGTTCAATTCCTTTGGCGCAAAATTCGTCGAAACTATGACAAGCGTCGTTCAATAACCTTACGCTTTGTAGGAAATTATGAATAATAAGTGGCTTAAAGACATTGAGTTCAAAATTGCCTGAAGCGCCACCAATATTTATGGCAACATCATTCCCCATAACTTGGGCACAGACCATCGTCATGGCCTCACACTGAGTGGGATTCACTTTGCCCGGCATAATGGATGAGCCAGGCTCATTTTCAGGAATTAAAATTTCGCCCAATCCACTCCGTGGTCCTGAAGCAAGCCAGCGGATATCGTTTACGATCTTAAATAAAGAAGCGGCCAGTGCTTTCAAAGCTCCATGAGCCTGGACGATCGCATCGTGCGCGGCCAGAGCTTCGAACTTGTTAGGTGCAGTTATAAAATGAAGTCCGGTATACTCAGATATTTTGCGCGCCATTTTTTCAGCAAAACCTTTGGGCGCGTTTAATCCTGTTCCAACAGCAGTCCCGCCTAAGGCCAGCTCCTTAAGATGAGGGAGTGTATTTTCAATATTTTTCAGCGAATGCTCAAGCTGACAAACCCAACCTGAAATCTCCTGCCCTAGTGTGATAGGAGTTGCATCCATCAAATGAGTACGTCCGATTTTTGTAACATGCATGTAGGCTTGAGACTTTTCCCGCAAGGTATCTCTGAGTCTTTCAACTGAAGGGATCAGATCCAATACAACTGCCTGGACAGCAGCGATACTCATGGCAGTTGGAAAGACATCATTAGAACTCTGACCTTTATTAACGTCATCATTAGGATGAACCAGGCGCAACTCACCTCTTGGGCCTCCCATGATCTCGCTGCCAAGATTGGCCAGGACTTCATTAACGTTCATATTAGTCTGAGTTCCGCTTCCCGTTTGCCAAACAGAGAGAGGAAATTCTTGTAGGTGATTACCTTTTAGAATTTCATCCGCTGCACCTTTAATCGCCAGGGACTTAGCAAAGTTTATGGTCTTTAATTCTCCATTGATCTCGGCCGCAGCTTTTTTGATCAAGACCAATGACTTGATCAGGTGCATGTCCATTTTTTCAAAAGAAATCGAGAAGTGATGAAGCGAACGTTGGGTTTGAGCTCCCCACAGTCTTTCGGTGGGAACTTGGATCTCTCCGAACGAATCTCTTTCCGTGCGATACTGTGAGGAATTCGTTGTATTCATTCCTATTTTAACTTCATTTTACAGTTGGCTTTTAAACCATTTGAAGCGATGTGAATTTTAGCCGGATTAGGATCAACCATACTTGGCTGCGTAAAAGTGTATTTCTCAAGACTAGTTTTATCTAAGGAATTACTAAAAGAGATCATCTTGCCACTCTGCTCACTATAGGCACTTCCATCAACTGCAAAAAGTTTTGTTTTCGTAGATCCGTCATCCAGATAAACAAATGACTCACCTTCTTTTGCAAGAACCTGGATTTTTTCTTTGCAATCATTCGTAGTAACTGCCACAACTTTCCAGTCTTGAGCAGCCCAGGACAGTGAAGAGAGTGCCATTATTGAAAAAAACAAAAACGATTTCATCTTTGACTCCTGTTAATGCGAGTTACCCTGACTGGATAAATCGGAGCAAAGATACCCCAGGAAAGATCGTTGATGACCTAAATTAAATCTTTATAGTAATGAGCAGTGTGATTAACCAGAAGCAGTGTTGCTTCTGGTTATAAAATTACTTCAATTCGCTTAAGGCTTTTTTAATACGTGAGACTGCGTCACGAATGACATCTTCCGAAGTGGCATAAGAGAGGCGAATATAATCAGGTGCACCGAATGCTCCACCCGGCGTCATGGCTACGTGACCGACGTTCAGAAGATACATACATAGATCTTTAGCATCTTTAATGATCGTCTCCCCATGCTTCTTTCCGAAATAGGAAGACACCTCAGGGAAAAGATAGAAGGCGCCCCCCGGATTATTCACTTTGATGCCCGGAACTTCTTTCATCAGCGAGATCAAAAGATCACGGCGCTTATGAAAAGCTTCCTGCATCGATTTTACGACAGATGGATCAGCATTAAGAGCTGCAATAGCTGCCCGCTGAGTGATGGAGTTTGGTCCAGAAGTGAACTGGCCTTGAATTTTTACACAGGCTGAAGCGATTGCTTGAGGAGCGCCGATATATCCCAAACGCCAGCCCGTCATGGCAAAACCTTTTGAGAGACCATTTACAGTGATCGTGCGATCAAATAATTCAGGGATAGAGCCAATAGAGAACATCTTTCCTTCGAAGGTAATATGCTCATAGATTTCATCGGAACAAATGAGTACATGAGGGTACTTCTTGAATACCTCTCCCAAAGCACGCAATTCTTTTTCTGAATACATGGTTCCTGTGGGATTACATGGGTTCGAGAATAAAAACAATTTGGTTTTGGGAGTGATGGCTTTTTCTAATTGTTCAGGAGTGATTTTAAAATCCGACTTGTAGTCTGTTGCCAGATTCACAACCTTTCCTTCATTGAGCATAATCATTTCCGAATAGCTTACCCAATAGGGGGCCGGAAGAATGACTTCATCACCTGGATTTACCACTGCCATAACGAGGTTAATGATGGATTGTTTGGCTCCCGTTGAAGCCACGATTTGAGAAGGCTTGTAATGGAGGTTGTTATCACGCTTGAACTTATTGGCGACGGCTTCCTGAAGATCTTTGTAGCCTGGTACCGGAGTGTAGTAAGAATAGTTTTTATCGATAGCATCTTTTGCAGCAATTTTCACAAAATCCGGTGTCGCAAAATCAGGTTCACCCAAACTCATGTTGATGACATTCACACCTTTTTCTTTCAGCTCATTTCCCAAACGGGCCATGGCCAGTGTTTCAGACTCAGCAAGCTTTTCGACTCGATTCGATAGATAATTCATTGATTATTTCCTAGGGAGGTTTGAACCTCCCTAGTTTATCAACAGAATTGAAAATGTGGAACTTGAAAGAAAGAGAACTACTTGAATGTGACCTGAACGGGACAATGGTCAGACACTGCCTGGTAGCTTACCCCTAAATCTTCCGGGGTCGCATCACGGCAATCTAACTTGGCACAATGCGAACCCACGACAACATTCTGGACAGTATTCTTCATATCGCTTTCAACGATAACATGATCCAGAATGGATGATTGATGAAAGCCATCCTCATCCCCACCTGTCCAATAAGAGGTACAACCCAAATTTTGAGATGTCGTATGCAGACCAGCTGTATTCATCAAGTGGGTGAATTGATTGTAGTCAGCATCTTTAATGTTATAGCCCGTAGTATTGAAGTCACCCATCATCACTAATTGCTTGGCTTTGTGTCTTTGTGTGAGCTTTGCCAGTAGTTCATACTGCATCCACCGCTGTCGCATGGCCGACTCCGCTCCACCAGCTTTAAGATGAACTGCTGCAAAAATGAAGTCTTTTCCTGTAGCTCTTTGAACTAAATTCACGAGCAAGACCGGACGTAAACTTCCGCAAGTGTTGGCTTCACCGGAAAATGTCATATCTTCGGCATGACTTATGTAATTAAAAATCTGGGGATTCCAGACTATTGCTAATTTTTGTTTTCCGAAACCGCCACAAGAAGAAATGGTCATGGCATAACCTGGCAAGGAAGTCTTCATGACAGTTTCAAAAGCTTTCTGATTCACAACTTCAACAAAAGTCATGACATCACTTTTATGCTCTTTGATGTTTTTCGTCAGTTCAGCAATGTTAGTGGGTCCGGCCTGATGATCACGATCGAAATTTCTAATGTTATAAGTAGAGACACTCCAGTCGGCCCATGCATGGTTACCGAGGAGCATACTAAGCAGCAGAACAATCTTCATTTTCACATCCATGTAAAAGATCTGCATAAATTGAAAGATTTCCGACTTTATTTGGCAATTGGTTAATTCAAAAAGTTTATGTCTTAACCAAAACCCGACAAATCAAGACGGGAAAGCTGTTCGAAGCTTTTGAATAATTACTGCAGCTTCAGAAGCCGAGATTTTGGCGGTATCGAAAAGTTGCATCCTCAACCAGGGAGGATCAAAAAAATGTGGGTCTTCAGCATAACGGGGGAAAAAGTGCCAATGCACATGATCGACGCGATTTCCCAGACTGCACATATTCATTTTCTTAGGTTTAAAAACCTGATCCAAGACTTTCGAAGCAATCATCATTTCCTGGAAAAACTCAGTTTGTACTGTAACGGGGATATCCGTCATTTCACGATGATGATGCTTGAGCACTAACACTGAATAGCCTGGAAAGAACTGGTGTTCACCCAGCATGAGAAAACTATGTTTGAATTCGTGGATCACATAAGGATACTTTCCTTCAGTGGCCAGTTTGATCCGCTCGCATAATGAACAACTCATAAGTTTCCCTAATTAATAATCTGAGTATGCATCCAACCAGTCATACTTCTTCTTTCTCTACGAGACGAGAGCACTTCGTGGGGAAAATCATCGCTAATAAAAGTCACCAGTGAACCACTCTCTGGAGTGATGGTTGCAATCTTTTCACCACTGCGCTGGTAAATCACCAGCTCTCCGCCATCTTCCTTTTTCCAATCTTGATGGAGGTAAAAAATATAGGTCAAAGCACGGGATGATTCTTTTGCATGCCGATCAATATGACGTTTGTAGAAACTTCCGATTGGATATTTGGCCAGATGACATTCAAAATCCTTAAGACCAAGAAACAAATTCTGATTCACTTGCGTCTTGAGTTCATTCAATAATTTAATTTGTGCCTGAATCTCTGCCGGAGGATCTAGAACATCGATCCAGGAAATCCAATCTCCTCGGATTTCTTCGACCCGTTGACGCTCACCTTTTTTACCGACTCGTGCCGGTTGGAAATCTCCCTCAAATAAAGGGGCCATAAGCCTAAGCTCAGCCGGCGAGATAGCCCCCGGCTGGAAACTCCATTGTTTCTCAGTTAAATCCTGTATGATTTTATCAAGCATTCCTATGACCTTCGGCAAACTTCGCACTCCTATTGTAAGGCGAGCGCAATGGGAGGAAAATGAAAAAAACTATTCTTCTTGGAGTATCCCATGCGTTGGTTGGCCATGACTTTACTTTTTATCAGCAATTCATCTTTTGCCGGTTGGCGAACAGAAACTAAAAAAATACTGAAAGAGTATTCATATGCCTGTCCTTCTACTCAGGTGAATATTGAATCCATCGTAGCAAATGAACACATCTCCGGACGCGTAAGGGGTTTACCTCAGCAAGCCCTGGATAAATTTAAAGTCGTTTTTTATGTTAAGACAAATTTCTGGTACGTCCATCCTTATGCTTACTATGAAGGTCAGGAAGAAGGTTATAGCTACGCTAACTTAGATGACTCAGGTGCCTTCAAAATCAAAACTATCAAACGAGATGTTCCGGCAAAAGAACTAGCCGCCGTACTCGTACCCAAAGCTTATAAGATTAAAGAGCGCCGCTGGTGGCTTAATCCTTTTTTGGGATTTCTGGGCGGCATTCTAAAATATGATTGCTCTTACACGGTTGTTCCGGGGAACGGAGATTTCTAAGCTTCCCCCATGAGTGCGCGGAATTGATTTCTCACTACCACACTCAAGGCCACGGCTACAAAAGCAAGTGATATGGCCAATCCAATCCAAAAGCCCTGGGCTTGTAAATCCGTATGAAAGCCCAGGTAATAACCTAGTGGGATGCCAATCATCCAATAGCCTACAAAGATAGCAATAGAAGAGGGTCTGGTAACGCTTAGTCCTCGCAAAATTCCACCTAAAGTGACCTGAGTACCATCAAAGAGTTGAAAACAAGCTACCCAAAACAACAAGCGCTTACCCCACTCGATGACGGCTGCATCTTCGGTATAGAAACTTAGCACTGCATGCGGAAAAAAATAGAACCCTAGTCCCATAAAAAGTGTGAACACAAAAGATGCAAGCAAACTCATCTGGGCGAAGATTCTGATT
>JBEIEO010000054.1:0-13634 GCA_040382895.1 Halobacteriovoraceae bacterium | reverse complement strand
CGCAGCAAGATCGTGCCTTTGGGGCCTGAAATTTTATCATCTAACCCCATCGGTAAACTAAAAAGTAAGGTTAGGTAACTTGTATTTTTCGTCACAAATTGACATCCTAAATGGATGAAAAATCTGGGGCTTATCCTCTACTTTATTTCCACATCGCTTTGGGCACAAGGCTCCTTTAAGCTGTTTCAGGCAGGGATGAGCTACCCAGGTCTTAAGTCCCGTGATGTCTATGTCTATCTGCCGGATGGTTATCAGAGAACCAAAAACAATTACCCCGTTCTTTACATGCAAGATGGTCAAAATCTTTTTGATCCTAACCGGGCCTATCTGGGGCAGACATGGAAGGCCGAAAGCACCTTGAATTAACTCATCGCTAAAAAAGTCATTCCACCTATCATTGTGGTGGCGTTGGATAATACTTCTGATCGCATGGAAGAATACATTCCTGAGCGCAGGGGAGATCTGTATCTGGAGTTTCTGATAAAAAAATTAAAGCCTGAAGTTGATCGAGTCTTTCGCACCAGAACAGAAGCGCGATCTACTGGCATCATGGGATCTTCGTTAGGGGGTCTCATTTCTCTTCACGCAGGTCTTTACTACACCGACACCTTCGGACTGATAGGAGCACTATCTCCTTCCATCTGGTGGAATGAGCGGCACATCCTTTCGGCAACTTTAAACGCGAACCGTCTGGCGTTGAAATACTACCTTGATTCTGGAACAGTCGGCGGCGAGAAGCCGGAAGATGTAAGGGATATGTCCGAGGTTTTAACTTCTCGTCAATTTCGCCATGGTCAGAACTTATTTGTGCTTATTCAGGATGGCGCAGACCACCGGGAGTATTATTGGGCCATGCGTTTTCCTGCTGCGCTTAGATCGCTCTTCGCTACTTCTTTATAAAATCTAAAATATACACGAGTAATTCAATCCTCCTGTAGCAGAGCTCTGTGCATCCATTTTCTAATAACTCTAGCTTAAGCCAAGGAGGGCATCTTGAAATTATTCATGCTGGCACTTACTCTGTTAATCTCATCTTTTAGTCTCTTCGCAGCCACTTACCAAACTCAGATTCATTCGCTTGACCTGGGAAAGAATGGTGAGCCTCATCTTATTCTCCACAACGATGGACATGTGGCCTTCCTGGAGAGTGATCAAAAATCGACCAGAGATCTCTTGCGGGCAATTAAGCTTAATTTGAAAAACAAAGAGTGGGTGGAAGTGAAGCTGGATAAAGAGCTTAATCTCATTTCCATTCAGACCCTTTCACCCGATGGGAGTGAAGAAAGGGCGTCGATGGAAGCGGCTTCAGAATTAGAAAAACTCCGTGTATATGTACCCACCATTACCACCTCCACTAACGCCAGCCGTGTCTTTCGCAACATGCGGCGGGATTACCAAAATAATTCTCAGTGTTACAACCGCGCACACATCTGGACTTTTGAAGAATGGCAGCGCTCTGGCCTGAATTCTATGAAGCTCTTTTTGTTTTTCACTTCTAAATACATTCGTACCTATCGCTATCACTGGTGGTTTCACGTGACCCCTATGGTTTATGTCGGTGGAAGCTCTCAAAGTAACTGGCGTGCCCTGGATCGACGCTATACTCGTGGACCATTGACGACTAAAACCTGGACCAATATTTTCATGCACAATAATGCTACCTGTAGGGTCGTGAATAAGTACTACGATTACCGCAATAACCAACAAACACAATGGTGCTACTTAATTCCAACCTCGATGTATTTCTGGCAACCAAGAGATATTGAGCGTCGCGACCGGACTGGATATGAGAAAACAAACTATATCAACTCAGAAGTAAATCACGCCTATTGGGAAGCTTTCTGAATATCAACTAGGGATTGGCCCTCTTTCTATTGCTATAGTCATCGATGTTATACGGCGGACAATTGGATGTGATATTAATTTGGTTGTTAAAAAAAAAGGCCAGGCACCAGGCCTGACCTTATCAAGAATCAAATCTTATTCTTCCATCATGTCTTCTTCTTCCTCGATATCTGTTGAAGAACCGCTTGCACTTGGAGTGGTGGCCTCTGTAGATGAGCCAGTGCCTAGTGTTGAAGAATCTTCCATACGCTGCTGATCTTTCGGTGTTCCTGAACCCATGGTTGAATCAGTCGATGAACCAGAGGCCGATGGTGTTGTGTCTTCCATCCTCCGCTCTTCTTTCGTAGTAGTCTCGATGGTTGAAGAAGAGCCGCTACGCATAGAGGCTGGAGCTGAACCTGCGCCCGATTGAGCGAAAGCAGGAATGGCTACGGCCAATGCCAGAGATGCAATTAATAGCTTTTTCATAAAAACTCCTTGTTTTAATTTTTAGTGGGATTAGATCCCAGCTCACTTTGGTGATTGTAGGTAGGAGCAGAATTGCATTCCTATATAATTTCTCTAAAGTTTCACTTCTACCTGCGCAAATGCAGACAGAACTTCTTTTCTCATGAAGCGGATTTTAATTTGGAATTTTTTAAATTCCTTTTTGCTTTGGATAATGGGATCTAAACCTCTCAGCAGGGAGGCATCTGATGCAGAAGCAGGAACTAGAAAGCAACAGCGAAATCCTTAAACATCCGCGCATTCATCTGAATGAGAGTTGGGAAATAAATCATTGGTGTGAAGTGTTTAATTTACGGGCCGATGAATTGAAGGAAATTGTTCGTCAAGTGGGACCAGAGATTGAAGATGTGCGTCGATATTTAGCAGATCGTAGTTTGACCCGTGAATCAAACTTCTTTTAAAAAAAAGAAGGCCCGCTCAAAGCGGGCCCTATCGATTAAGCAGCTTTCCAGTTGCTCCAAACTTCTTTTGTCCAGGTAGACTTTGTATCAGCTACCCATTTCTTCGACCAAAGCTTTTCGTGTACAAACTTCTCAAGTTCCGCTGGTGATGAGCAATCTACCCATAGAATCATGTCCCATTCGCCCATAGTGGAAGCGGCCCATTTCACTTCTTTCCACTTTTTAAGCCAGTTCCAGTTTTCCCAAACCGGTGCATCTTTAGTCCATTTCACTTGTACCTGAGCGGTCCACTTAGAAGACATAAAACTCCTTTGCTAGTTTCCTTTATGCTAATGCCTCATGAAGCAATGTCCAGCGGGCATAATTCGGGAAAAAAACACCTGATTCTCTGTATCAATCGAAGTAGCATAAAAGAATCAACTTTTAGGTAAGAGGATTTGTATGGAAAAAGAGTTTAAACCTTATGTTTCGGACAACGAGCACATTAAGGAATTCAGCTTTGGGCCAATCTTAATGGGGGTCATTCTGGGGATCTTGTTCGGAGCTTCTTCGTTGTATCTGGCGCTTAAAGTCGGGATGACAGTTTCCGCCTCTATCCCTGTAGCAGTTCTTTCTATCACCTTGTTTAAAGGTCTTTCAAAAATGTTTGGCATCCGCCGCGCTACCATCCTGGAAAACAACATTGTTCAAACGACGGGATCGGCGGGAGAGTCAATTGCTTTTGGTGTTGCGGTGACCATGCCGGCTTTGCTGATTCTTGGTTATGATCTAGATCTGGAACGAGTGATGACAATATCTATTCTGGGCGGACTTTTGGGTGTGCTTATGATGATTCCTCTTCGCCAGGCGCTGATTGTAAAAGAGCACGGAAAGCTCATTTATCCTGAAGGTACGGCCTGTGCGGAAGTATTGATTGTTGGAGAAAAGGGCGGCTCATCAGGGAAAATCGTTTTCGGCGGATTCTTCCTGGGTTTGATTTATAAATTTTTAAATGTGGGAATGCGTCTCTGGAAAGACGTTCCGGAAAAAGTTTTCACTTTCTTCAAAGGCTCATCTATCTCAGCCGAGGTCTCACCTGAGCTTTTAGGTGTTGGATACATCATTGGTCTGCGTACCGCTGCCATCATGATGGCCGGTGGGGTTCTTTCAAGTTTCGTGCTTATTCCTATGATCTCCCTTTTCGGTGGAGCACTGACCGAGCCACTTTTTCCTGCTAAGACTCTCATTAAAGATATGGAGATTCATGATATCTGGAGAAACTATGTTCTCTACATTGGTGCCGGAGCGGTAGCTGCGGGAGGAATTATTTCTCTATTCCAGAGTCTGCCGACGATTGTAAGCGGAGCCAAATCAGGACTTGCCAATGTTTTCAGAAGTAAAGTGGGTTCAGAACATAAGGCCCGGACCTCGGATGATCTGCCTTCCTCATTTGTCATCTTGGGAACCATTCTGATGGTGCTAGGTTTGTGGTTTGCACCAGCTCTGCATATCAATCTTTTGTCGGCGATTTTGATTATTGTTTTTGGTTTTCTCTTTGTAACTGTTTCTTCACGCCTTACGGGTGAAATTGGATCTTCTTCAAATCCCATTTCGGGCATGACCGTCGCGACACTGCTTTTAACCTGTCTCATTTTTCTGGCTGTGGGCTGGATCGGACCTGAGCATAGAGTAGGGGCTTTAAGTATTGCCGCCGTAGTATGCATCGCTGCTTCCAATGGTGGTACCACATCTCAGGATCTGAAAACGGGCTTCCTGGTGGGGGCGACTCCTCGCTGGCAGCAAGTCGGACTTCTGATTGGTGCTCTGACTTCTTCTGTGGTGATTGGCTATAGTTTGAAGCTACTTAACGATGCCTCTACTGTTTATTCTAGAAATGTTCCTCAGTACATCGTATCCGATATGAGTGTTCTGAAAGAAAAACAATTCATCGCTGGTCCTGAGAAAGCTCAGGATGCCAAAGAGTATTACGTTTATCAGGTGACCGATCAATCCGGAGCCTCCGTACTGGCCGTACTGAATCCAGGAAAATACCTGGTGGATGATGCGGGTAAGGTTACCTACCTAGTTGATCCAGGCATCAACGGACATCTTAATAAGCGTGATGATGGTACCAGTGTGACTAAGTACGAAGCACCCAAGGCCCGACTGATGTCACTTATTATTGATGGGATCCTGACGCAAAAACTTCCATGGGGTCTGGTACTGCTGGGTGTGGCACTTGCGCTGGTTCTGGAGCTTTGCGGGATTTCAGCTCTGCCATTTGCAGTGGGTGTGTATCTACCTATCTCGGCTTCCACTCCCATTTTTGTGGGTGGTCTTGTTCGCTGGTTAGTGGAGCGCAAGAAAAAAGCACCTGCCTCTGAAGCAGAGGCGGAGACAGGCCCGGGAGTCTTATTCTCGTCAGGTTTGATTGCTGGTGGTGCTATCGCCGGTATCTTGTTGGCGCTTACTCAAATCATTGATGGATTTTCGGAAAAAATCGATTTTTCCAGTTCTATAGGCAGCCTCGCGAGTTCTGACTTATTTGGAACACTAGTTTTCCTAAGTGCTGCCGCATTTCTTTACTTCATGGGCCGCAAGAAGGCATCTTAGTTTTTTAGGGATGGGTTTGAAAGGTCACTGATCTTTCAAACCCATCCCGGACTCCATACCTTCTTTTGATTGCTGCCGGAATTATTCGAATAGAATGAGCAGCATGATTGCCACTCATTTCATACAATACTCCTAGTGGCGCTTGATCTCAGTCAGGAGCTCTGATTTGAGATGTTCATTATCTGAACTCAAAGAAAGATCTCTTAAGGTCAACATACCAACCGGATTGTCTCCTTTATCGACCACTACTAGGCGTGAAATCTGATGCCGCTCCATTAATTGAGTGGCCTCTTCTACGTTTTGATCTTCAAACACAGAGATAACTTCGCGATTCATCGCCAGAGAAATAGGATCATCGGGGGAATGACCACTTGCCACACAAGAGACCACAATATCACGATCGGTCACAAAACCCACGGGGCGTTGGTTCTTATAAATGGGCATGCCACCGATATCTTCTTTCTTCATGAGTGAAGCCACTCTGCGGATAGAATCATCGATCTGAGCGGTAGTGACACCTTTATGCATTACTTCTGAGACTTGCATAGTAACCTCCATTTGATGAGCAAAGTTTTACACTGATGATGAGGAATTAAAAGAGAAGCTGCGAAAGTCCTGAGTGCATTAGTTTTAATAACCAATTTGTGGGATAAGCTTCAGGATGATGTAACCAACAGCATAGGGCACGGAATAGCTGCGGCTGGTAGTGTAACTGGCGGTATGGGTGAATCCAAGTTTGTGCATCCATTCATGAGTCAGATTTCCGGCCACCTGGCTGGAGGTGTAATTATTAAAATACTTGGTGTTCATCCAAATGCGTTTAGTGTTGGGATAGGTATAGCCGATAGTATTGGTATTTTCATAATACAATTCCAATTCGGCATCCATGGCATTATTGCGTGCTGGCGTGAGCTTCTCAGCTCCTTGCAGGAACTTATTGTAAATCTGAATGTTGGTCAGTCCCTGATTATCAACGAAGGTTTTAACACCTTCATAAGTATGATTGATGACTGCATCCTTAAATTCCTCAGAGGCTACAACTCTTTTTATGAGTTCGGAAGCTTCGATGATTTTAGCTTCCTGTTCAAGATTAAAATCAACCATAGAGAGGTTCGTATCAAAAGTAAGGGCTTCATCAGGAACTCCATTTTCAGGAATGTAGTCGTCACCTTCCTGAGGTATAAGGGTGAAAGAGGTGCAGACTTGTACGCTCTGATTACACTTTTTTTCGCCGCTATCTTGATTACAACCTGAAGATAAAATCAGAATGTAGAAAATTAATAGTTGCTTCATTGCTGATAATATTTCTGCGCCAGCTCCTCAACCAGATATCCAATAGCATAGGGGACTGAGAAGTTGCGGCTGATGGAGTGTTTGAGGGCGTGATCAAAGCCTAGTTTGTGAAGCCATTCGTGGAAAAGATTGTCTGCAACTTGCACAGGTGTGTAACGATTGAAATACCGGATATTCATCCAGATACGTGTCGTATTTGGATAGGTGTAGCCAATAGTGGCGGTGTTTTGATGGTAAAGTTCAAGCTCCACATCCATTTTCCCATTTTTACCTGGCACCAGCATCTCTGAACCTTCGATAATCTTTTTGTAAATTTCTTCATTTGAAAGGCCAAGATTATCTACAAAGGTCTTTTTCCCTTGGTAAGTATGCTCCAATACCCGTTGTTTGAACTCTTCAGAGGCCACTACTTTCTTGATTAGCTCCACAGCTTTAAGAACTTTTTTTTCTTCAGAGGGAGGGAAATTCACCATGTGAATAGTGGCATCGAATTCTGTCCGTTTGGTCTCAGGCACAGACGCTGAGGTCTGAATTGGTTGAATAAGGAGGAGAGTAAACGCCAGTGCTTGCAACATGCTCAAAGCTTCCTTGCTTATAAATGAGTGTTGCTATTTTGTCATTTTGAGGAGAGGGAACAAGATGGGAAGTTTTTGCTTTTCTGAGTAAAAAAAAAGGACGCATTCGCGCCCATTTTTTACGAGAGAAATCTAATCAAACTTAGCGGCTAACTTCTCAACCAGATATCCAACCGCATAGGGAACGGAATAAGGTCGCTCAGGAGTTCGCTCGTAATCGTGTTTGAAACCAAGTTTATGTAACCATTCGTGAATAAGGTTTGAAGCCACCTGTCTCGGCGTAAAACTATTAAGATACCGGGTGTTCATCCATATCTTATTCACCGACGGAAGAGTATACCCGATCACATTCGCCGACACTCTGTAGGTTACGAGTGTCACATCCATGGTATTATTTTTCTTCAAATTTAGTTTTTCTGACGACTCAAGAATCTTCCTATAGATCTGAGCATTTGATAGTCCGTCATTGTCCACGAAGGTTTTTTTCCCTTTGTACTTGTGATTTAAGATAGAGTTCTTAAATTCCTCTGAAGCAATTACCTGCTTAATCAGATCAACCGCATCCAGAACCTTTTTTTCCTGAGTTGTTGAAAAATCTACGAATTTGATCCGGGCATCCCAGGTCAACGCCAGATTCGGAACCGGCGCATCCACTGAAATATCTGAGCCGTCGCCCATTTCCTGGGCATCCATACTACTGGAACCGCCAGAGGATTTTCCGCAAGATAGAAGAAAGAGGGAAAGAAAGAGAAAGCAAAAAGACTTGACCATTAAGCACCTTCCTTGGTTTGTTGCGTAGTTCACTTCCAGTGAAACCTTGTGCGAAACTTAATAAGTTTGAACCATGCTGTCATAAAAAAATGGTCTCTGGCAACCCTAAGGCAGCATTAAGTTTTTGTTTTTTTTCTGGTGTGAATTTATCTGAGACAAGCTAAGGGATTTAAATTTCGAGAAAATAATAATCGCAGAATCAGGTATTGATCCTCCGATAAAAGGAGTCCTATCCTCTTTGATCTATGAAACCTCTTCCACATTCTTGTCCTGAGAAGTGTCGATTATATTTTCAGTCATTGATACATGCTTTTAGAAATTTGGACAAAACCTCCCTTGGTTGTTTAGTTGTTTCTCTCTTTGGTTTCTCTAGTACATCTCTCAATCTTTTTTTTGGAAAAAATTCAACTTGCTTCAATGGCTAAAAAGAGATGCAGCTTTAATGAAAAAAAGCATCGCAACTAAGATTTTTATATTTGATAATTTCAAATTTGCTAAGCTTAAGCGTTTTGCCGAAGACAATAACCGTCTTTTGAATCGATTGCATTCACACTGTAACCTCCTGTTCTTCTTCTATGGGGCTTGGATGTGGCATAGGATTCTCTTCACTTACATCCGTTAAAATAAAAGTGAATAACAGTAATAGATAAATTCTTAATATAGCCATTTCGTTTTATCCTTGTTGCGTTGATTGTTATTGCTTAACGCTTTTGAACTAACAAAGAATCAATTTTTTTGTCATCATTGAAATATTCATTTCTTCTTGGGCAATCTGCATCCGTTCATTATGTACTTTCAACGCTGATGCTTATATGAGAATTAAAAACCATTCGCGCTTTTTTGATAAGGAGCAATAGTTCTAAACCAAATGATTTTGATTTCTCTTTTCTTGAGAGAACATTAAGCGGACTTCCACTTTTAACGTGCTAATATCATCTCAGCCGGATTGAGGGCCGCAACCTGGCATGAAAGTAGATTTACAGGAGTAGATCTTCGGAAATTGAATAGGACAGCTCTCATAAGTTAAAAACTATCCGGGTACTTCAGGAAGCCGTCTGCAAGGATGGCTTTCTTACTAAAATACATCAGTTGTGTTCAGTAAGAATCTGGATTGCCCAAAAAGGATTCTCGTTTCTAACAAATCATGAATTCAGTACAAGGTTTTTATGATTCGCAGAAGCTGACTGAACATCAAAGAAAGCCATCTGCAAGGATGGCTTTCTTATTTGAACTTCGATCTGCTTGGGATCCTTAAACCGAGGAATTGCACTAAACATTAAAAAACGGCCATCCCGGCTGTACGTCTAAGAAATGTCGTACAGAAGGTTTTGGCAGCAATAATCAAAAATGAGGAGGCCATATGGCAGACGCGAAGAAGACGATCGTGAAAGAGATTTCTCTCTGGAAAAAACGCTACCAGGATTCAAAGAAAGCCCTAGAAGAGGTCTATAAAGACGTCTCCCAGGATGCCAAAAAAGCCTATAAAAAAGCCATCAAATAGAAATTACTATAGGGTTTAAAAAAACCTTAGGCCATGGTATAGATGCCTTATATACAATACAGAGGTAGTACCATGGCTTATGAAACGTCTTTTAATAAAGATCTCGCCCGCAAGCTTGCCCGAGCAAAAGATCCTGAAAAGTTCCTGGATACAGAACTCCTCCAGTTCAAAAAACGTGCCCTAGAACTGAATAGTGCAAGAGAGATGATGGCCGAAGGTTATGAGAAAGTCCTTCTGGGTCTCAAGCTCGCATTTCCGAATCTAGATTTGGATGATAAAAACCTTGTAGGTACTCCAAACCGTATGGCCCGCGCATTACTCGAGGTTTGTTCAGGCCTGGGAACTGATGAAAAAGAAATTTTTTCTACCACATTCCCTGCAGAGAAATATGACGACGTAATAATCCTGAAAGACATTGATTACACTTCTATGTGTTCTCACCATTTCTTTCCGTTCACTGGTAAAGCCCACGTGGGTTACCTTCCGGATACGACAAAAGGTGAAGAGTCCCGTGTAGTAGGTCTCTCAAAACTTGCTCACATCGTGGACGTACATGCCCAGAGGCCACAGCTCCAGGAACGCATGTGCCACAACATCATGACTTCGATCAAAGATGAACTTAAGCCGGCGGGAGTTATGGTGGTGATTGAAGGTTCCCATGGATGTTTAACTTGCCGTAGTGCGCGTAAGGCCAGTGCCAAGATGATTACCTCCGCTCTGGATGGAAAGTTCCGGGATTCAAAACTAAGAGCAGAATTTTTAAGTTTGATTGGATTAAAAGACTAAAAATCGCCCAACGTAAGTTGGGCTTTTTTTATTTCAATTCTACCACTGCAGCGGCGTTTGCTTTATTCAAAAACCAGTTGTACGCACGTCCATCATAGCGCTTCCCATTTGAATCTCTAACGTAGAAAAGACCTTTCTCATTGCATTCTGCAGCTTCTAACTCGTAGCACTCACCTTTGCGGCGATCGTCGTAGCCTACGATCAGAACCACGTGCCAGTAGCCATCATCATTATAATTTATGATAATAGGTGATTTGTATTTTACGAGGGCGTCTTTAACTGTTGTGACATCTTCGGCTTGCAGCACATAGGTGTCCCATTTCTTTCCTCGGGCAAAGAGTAATTTGGTTTTGACCGCTGGAACTTTTATTCTTGGAAGCATAGGGAATTCAGCATGCCTTGCCCATACGTCCATATTATCGGTCCCATCGCTGTTAAATGCCGTATACGGCCAGTAGCTATTGTGAACGGCTTCTCCGTGATTAAAGCGAAGTACCATTTCTTCAATAAAATGCTCCGGTCTTGCTTCACTGTCCCGGTAATCGGGTTGCCAGATCAAAAATGATTCGGCCAAGTCATATTTGCCACCTACCTTGGGATGCCGGATCTTTTCTTTTTTGTTCAGTAAAAGTTCCATCGCACCTGTTGAGGCCATGAACCAGCAAGTGTTAGTCTCGCCCTGATCCGGAGCGGGCTGAACATACTTCAGAAGCTCGATATATCTTTCAGGTAAATCCCTGCGTGCCCAAGCGGATGGAATGGTTGATAAGAACAGAAGAATAAGTAGGTGCTTTTTCATGGCCAGGAATATGCCCTTTAATATCCATTTTGAGGAGTCATTTTGGAAAAAAGTTACACAGTTCCATCTGCTTGTTTTAACTAGTAATCTTTAGAAGTCTTTAGAAATCTTTAGAAATCCCCAAGGGATTACGAATTTTTTCTTGAGTTGATCTAAAGAACTGTATAGCAAAGTTTTAAACTTTTCTCGCCACTTGTCGGAGCTGTTTAAATTTGTCATTCTGCGGTCATGAGTGAGCAGTCATTATACGAACTTTCAAACTCGGAGTACGAAGATATTCTTAATCTTCCGACTCATCTTCTAGCGGTGATTTCCACTGCCGGACGATTTCTTAAAACGAATGTTGCACATGCAAAGCTTTTAGGTTGGGATCCTCATGAGACATTTGATCGCGACATCATCGATTTTATTTTCGAGCCTGATCGCATCCAGGCACTTCATGTTATGGAGCAACTACGAAATCAGGAAATTTCAGTAGGGGAACTGACGATCCGGTGCTTATGTAAATATGGGGGATACCATTGGATCACCTGGCATGTATTGTATAGAAAAGCCCAGTTCTACGCTCTTGGAAAAGATGCTAATGAAAAAGTGGAAATGGAAAATGCATTGATTGCTCAATCTATCTCCAATAAAGAGTACCAAACGCGTTTCACCACTTTCTTTGAGCAATCTACTTTACCGATGCAGATTTATTCTTTGGATGGAATGCCTCTTGCGGTGAATCGCGCTTGGGAGGATCTTTTTCAAACTTCTCGCGCAGAACTTTTAAATTTTAACGTTCTGGAAGATCCTCATATCAAAGGAACTGAGTTACTAGGTTTTATCAAGCGGGCTATTAACGGGGAATCCATCGAAGTTCCATCATTCCACTATGATCCTAAACTGTTTGATAAACCCGGAAGATCACGATGGTTGGAAGCCTGGGTCTCTCCTGTAAAAGATGATGGTGGCAAAATTCGCGAAATCGCGATTATCTTAAAGGATGTGACGGATAAAATAGAAACTGAAAGGATGCTGATTCAGACCATCTCGGACAAAAAGGCAGCGGAAGAAAAATTTCAGATTATTTCAGAACGACTGAGCCTAGCGGTAAAAGCCGGGAACATCGGAATCTGGGAGTGGATTCCAAACACCAATCATATGTCTTGTGACGGAACTACTGAAATTATTTTTGGATTTAGTGTCGGAGCTTTTCCCCATAATTCGGATGTCTTTACTCGATGTATACACCCGGAAGATCGTGATTTAGTTTGGGGATCTATCGCTGCAGCCTTGGTGGAAAAAAAATCTTATAAGACTGATTTTCGGATTATCCGACGAGACGGTGTTACCCGTTGGCTACAAGGTTCTGGTATGGCCTTATACGATAATCATGGGAAACCCTTTCATATGATGGGTACCGTGATGGATATCACAGAGACCAAAGAAGCTGAGGAAGATCAAAAATTCCTTTCCATGGCATCGGATATCTTAAGTTCATCTTTGAATCATCGGGAAATTTTGAATGCCCTATGTGATCATGCCATTGGATATTTTTGCGATGGTGTGATCATTGATCAATTACAACCAGAGGGTAACCTTCAACGTCTCATAGTTGCCCATGCAGATCCGGAGATTGCTCAACTTCATTATAGCATGGATGAAATTTTTCCAGAGAAGTTCGAGAATAACCCCATCATCAATCCACTCATTACCGGAAAACCTTACTTTCTGGAGGATGCTGATGTTTATTGGGAGAAACTCCGTCCGATTGAAGGAGAGGACTTCGCTCGCGCTGGCTTAGCACTTAACTGGAAATCCCTTATCCGCGTAAGATTGAAGGGGCGTGAAAGTGTTCTGGGGATGATCAGTTTTTTCGCAAACAAAGAATCCAGTAAACTTCTGACCCGAAGGCATATCTGGTTAGCTGAAGAGTTGGCTTACCGGGCCTCCATGGCCTTTGAAAATTCTCTTATTCATCAAGCTTCTCAGGAAGCTATCCGTGCTAGGGATGAGTTCCTCTCAATTGCTTCACATGAATTGAAAACACCCCTTCAGAGCCTGACACTGCAAAATCAGATGCGTAAACGTAACATCGATAAAAAGCTAATCGAAACCTACTCGCCGGAAAAGTTATCCCAAATGGTGGAGTCGGATCTTCGCCATCTTCATCGAATTACCCGACTTATCGATGATATGCTTGATATCTCACGAATTCGCGCAGGTAAATTAACCTTCATTAAAGAAACCATTGAGTTAAATTCCTTAGTAAAAGATGTTCTGGACCGATTCCGGCCTCAATTAGATGCCGCCGGTTGTTTTCTTTACTTCAACTTATCCGAAGCGATCCTGGTTGAGGTGGATATTTACCGAATCGAGCAAGTCATCATAAACCTTCTGACCAATGCCATTAAGTATGGGGCTGGAAAACCGATAAAAGTTGATGTCATCAAAAAGTCTTATTGCATTCAGCTTCATGTCCATGATCAGGGACCCGGTATTCGGGAAGAAGATCGAGAGAGAATTTTTGAGCGCTTTGAGCGTGCCATATCCAGCAATGAAGTTTCGGGACTCGGATTGGG
>JBEIEO010000053.1:0-13857 GCA_040382895.1 Halobacteriovoraceae bacterium | reverse complement strand
TGGGTAGAAACGGAACCTGCCGCAATTTTCCGAGGACTCGTAGAATCGGCTAATAGACTCTTAAGAAAGGATGGATTTCCCTCCTTAAGCCTTTCGGAACCGGAATGGGAAAACTGGAAAGATGACGGAGCTGTTACACTGGGTTTATTCATCAAAAATGAACTGACTATTATTTTACCGTTGCCACTTAAACTCCAACCTCGGGTAATCGTTGCCCAAAGCTTTCACATCAAACCCTTGATCGCTTCTGAAAGTTCCTCTAGAGACTCCTTGATGCTGTATTTGGATGAACAGGGAGCGAAACTCTATCGGGTAGGTGTTCTGGAAGAGAAGCTATTAAAAGTGATCACTCCCTTGGTCGCAAAGTTTCATGCCGATTGGCAAAAGCAGCTGAACCGCTTCCAGCTAACTGATATCCTTTATGAGATTAAAGACCATGTTCAGGAGTTTCGACGTACCTCGACTATCATGCTGGGTATTGCCGGGGCTACAGCACCACTTTTAGAGCTCTCAGGTTTTTGGAGCTCGACAGGCCTTATCATCAAATATATTCCTGATTTGCCTGGCTTAAATTCTCCGCTCAATGCTATCTCTATGTTGCGGTTAACTCTGGCGCAAGACATTGCTTTAAATTATCGCAACTCTGTCGATTACATACTTGAAACTCAGGAATTAAATCCTGACTTAAAAGAATTACCCCGACTCATCAAAGACAAGCAGATATCCAGGCTTTGTGTCTCCTTGGAAGATTTAATGTTTGGTGAAATCGGTCCTGCTGAAGTTCAACTTCATCGCCACCAGCAGAATACAAAAGATGATGACGTATTGGATGATTTAATTGAAATGGCGATTAAATCAGGTGTTTCCGTGAATGTGGTTCCGAAGAAATTCTTACCACAGGGTAAAGTCTTTTTAGTCAATTGATTACATTCTCAGGTTGTTTTTATGAAACACAAAATTTTGGAACTTGGTAGGCAGTCTTTTTCAGAGGATAAATCCACCAGGCGAAGGGCCCTGATACAGCTCTTGTTTTTAGGGGGGGCTTTTTTGCTCTTAGCACTGATTATTGCCTCCTCCGGCGTAAGAGGTCTCAAACGGGGGATTCTGGCGAGCAAGAATCTTGTGGAATCAAAAGAAAATCATGCTTGGGAGATTTCACCAACCTGTTACGAAAAGACCACTGGCATTAGTCATTGTTATAAGTCAGGAGCGAAAAATTGAGAATTCTTCTGGCCTTTCTTTTTTGTAGTAGTCTTTCATCTTTTTCTGCGGATCCAGTTTCTCAGAAAGCCATCCATGACTGCTACAGTGGATACATCGGGGTTAAGTATAAGTTTCATGCGCAGGCCGAGAAAGATAACTATGCTCCAATTCAGGCCTCCGGGATTACTTTATGCCGGGTCTTGATTGAGCATGACGACCGAAATCCTGCCTACGATTGGACTTTTCAAAGTATTAAGGATGTTATTCCGGACATAGACAAGTTGCGAAGCACTCTGGAATCAAAAGAAGGTGTTTGTAAAATAGGGGGAATTCTCTACCTTAAAAAGTTTCATCGGACCCGTCTATCTGAGGGGCTCAAGGTGCTTGAAAATCATTGTCGTTAGATCAAGACAAGCAGTACTTATTTGTTTATACTTTTTTCATGTTAGTTAAAGACATTCTTGTGCCGCGCTTAATTACTATTCCTCACGACGCTTCCATGTTGGATGCAGAGCGGATGCTCAAGGACGCTCACATCCGTCATCTACCTGTGACTAATGGAAGGGATATCGTTGGAATCATCTCTGATCGTGATATTCAGCGTGCTCGAACGGTTATCCGAACTGAAGATCAAAATCAAACCATCATTCAAGGCTACAAGAAAGTTTCTGACTACATGGCCAGTCCGGTGAAACGTATGCGGAATTCGGACACACTTGAGCAATTAACCCGTGAAATGATCCGTCAAAAGATATCCAGCTTCATTATTGAAGATGAGAATTCCAACGCCATCGGAATTATCACGACTGAAGATCTGTTATTAGTTCTGCTCGATAAATTGGAGCAGGGAAGTAGCTCAAAGATTTTCAAAAAGATCTTCAAGGGCTTCAGATCTTAAATTTCGGTTAAATCAAATTCAAATTTGTATATTCTCCGCATTCTCGCAGCTCTTTATGACGTGTCTCATACTGCTTCCAAAGTAATTTTATCTTACTCTTTTTGCTCACATGACTGGTATAGGCTTCATCCAGTTCCTGGCGCAACTGGGGTACCACTTTTGATATCTTTTCCAATTCATTTTTCATTTCGTGGACTTTCATAGTGAAACCTCCGGTTAAAGAGATGATAGTCCAATTCCATCGATGGAAAAGGAGAGGGGCGAGAGCTCCATGAATCAATACCGAGTTACTTGTTGATTTTCGTGCTGGTGAGGATTGTTTCAGCAAATAGGGCGGTAAACATGGCAAACAAAGCTGTTCCAGTCAGCATGAGAAAAATACCAAGAATTTTTCCCTCAAATGTTACCGGTGTAATGTCACCATAACCAGTCGTTGTGGCAGTGGCAAATCCCCACCAAAGGGCATCAATAAAGGAATGCAGTTTTGCGTTTTTCTCATGTTCTAGAAGATAAAATACAAATGAAAAAAAACCAATGACAGCATTACCCAGAATCGTTAACAGAACGAAGGCAGGGCTACTGATTAAAAGTGAGAACTCACTGATAAAGATCTTGAGATTAACCAGGATTGGCTTAGGGGTTCTAGTGTTCATAAGAATATGGTACATGATTTTTGTCAGCTCTGCGCAGCGTAAACATCATCATGAAGGAAATTGTCTCTGGTGCTTGAGCATGATAAATACAGATCATGATTATTACCTTCACCCCCAATCCTGCTTTAGATGTTAGTGGCACCGTTCCGAAGCTTACCCCCAATGAAAAAGCATATGTTTCTCATGAAATGCGTTTACCTGGAGGTAACGGGGTCAATGCTGCCCGGATCGCCCATCGACTGGGCGCCGAAGTTGTGGCCACAGGCTTTTTAGGCGGAAGTGCTGGTAAGGAGTTCGCGGAGCTATTAAGCCAGGAGAAAATCCCTCAACACTTCATTGATATCAAAGGTCACACCCGAAGCAATGTCACGATCTCATTGGAAAAAAGTCATGAGCAAACACGTTTGAGTTTCCCTGGTCCTAAAATCGATAAGGTCGAAAAAGAAGCACTCATGTACTTTTTAGAGCGAAGTCTCCCTCATCTGATTGTGGTGGGCGGAAGTTTTCCCCAAGGAATCACAACCGGATTTTTGAGTCAGTTGATTAAGCGTTTTCATGAAAATGATGTTCCGGTATTTGTAGATATTCCGGGCAAACTTCTCAAAAATGTGATCTCGGCTAAACCAGTTTTCATCAAACCGAATCTCACTGAGTATCAGGAGATGACTGGCAAGAACGTTTCTAAGATCCAAGATGTTTTGAAGCTTGCCCGCAGTCTTTCCCATATGGTTCCTCTACAGTGTATTTCATCTGTCGAAGGTGGAGCTCTGCTTGTGACTCCCGAGCATGCCTGGTATGGAACTATCCCTAAGCTTAAGGTGCAATCCACAGTTGGTGCCGGGGATTCCATGGTGGGGGCCATGGCCCATGTCTTTGTAAAAGGTGGAAATAAACTCACACCATCTCAATGTGAAAAGATGCTCAGAACCGGGCTGGCCGCTTCAGCTGCGACCCTTTCCAACAAAGGGCTTACCATGGGAACGAAAGCATCGATTTTCTCCTTTCTGCCTAAGATCAAGATCTCTCAACTGGACTAAAGATGAAGCCAGCATGGTCGCAAACAATTCAAACTCTTCTACAGGAATTGGACGTCAACCCTGAACAAGGTCTTTCAGTTTCTGAAGTTGAATCGCGCTTACATAAATATGGTCTCAATAGTATCCAGGCACGTAAAAAAGTTTCTCGTTTGTCTCTGTTATTCAAGCAATTCCATAATCCTGTCATCTACGTTTTGGTATTTGCCGGGGTGATCGCTTTTGCCTTGAACGAAGTGTTGGATGGTTCTGCGATTCTAGCGATTGTGATTCTCAACGCTACCATTGGCTTCATTCAGGAATCTAAAGCTGAAGCTTCCATTGAAACTCTGGCCGCAATCTCATCTCCCAAAGGAAGGGTTCTGCGTGAAGGTAAAGTTATTACCGTAGAATCTGTAAATATTTGTCCCGGTGACATCCTTATTCTCGAGGCCGGTGACTACGTCGTGGCCGATGCCCGTATCATTCAAGCCCGACAGTTGGCCACCGAAGAAGCTGTACTCACAGGGGAATCTCTTCCTGTGGATAAAACGCTAAAGCCCCTAAAAGAAGATGTTTCTCTTGGTGATCGCACCAATATGGTATTTGCCAGCACCGCTATCAGCCGGGGAACTGGTAAAGCTCTGGTTGTGGCCACGGCACGAAACACTGAGATAGGTAGAATTGCTGACCTTATGGACTCAGCACAAAAGACTGAAACTCCTCTGCAGAAAAGATTAGAAGGAGTCAGCCGGCGCCTCCTCATCGCAGGTATTTTTGTAATTAGTCTGGTAGTACTGCTTGGTCTTTGGTCAGGACAAGCATGGCTAGAAATTCTGATGACAGCTTTGTCTCTATCTGTAGCCGCTATCCCGGAAGGTCTTCCGACCGTTGTGACCATTGCTCTGGTGGTTGCAGTCAAGCGCATGTCCCGCAAGCATGCACTTGTGCGCAAGATGAACGCGGTTGAAACTCTTGGTACTGCCGATGTCATTTGCACTGATAAAACCGGAACTCTCACTACCGGTAAGATGAAAGTTCGTGAAGTCTTTCCTGTTGAAGGTCAGATGGATCTATTATTAAAAACCATGGTGATCTGTAACAACGCCTCACTTCACGCAGGGGGAAGTGGTGATACCACTGAAATCGCTCTGCTGGAATTCGCTCAGAGTAATGGTCTGGATATCCCTCTTATTCATGAAAACGATCAACGAGTTTTTGAGTGGAGTTTTGATAGTATCCGTAAACGCATGAGTGTAGCGGCTCGCGACGATAACGGAATTACTATTTACGTTAAAGGTGCTCCTGAAGCTATCCTTTCTCGATGCCACATGAGTCATAATGAATTACAGCAGACGCATGAGCAGGTTTCGATGTTATCGCAAAAAGGGATGCGGGTTCTTGCTCTGGCCTCAAAATCAGAACCCGAACAGGATTTTACTGAAGCCAAGCTTGAAAGTATCGAGAGTCAGCTGACATTTCTAGGTCTTGTTGCCATGGCCGATCCCCCTCGAGCAGAAACCATCCCGGCTATTAAGAAATGTCAACGTGCTGGTATTCGCATCATCATGATCACGGGCGATCACCCTCAGACGGCGGCCACCATTGGATCTGAGTTGGGGATTATTCCCTCCGAAGCAAAAACTCTGACCGGAGTGGAGCTAGATAAGCTTTCAGAATTAGAGCTTCGCCAAGTCGTGGAAGAAGTTTCTATCTACGCTCGGGTATCCCCGGAAAATAAGCTGAATCTTGTGAATGCACTCAAGGCCAACAATCACATAGTGGCCATGACCGGCGATGGCGTTAACGATGCCCCAGCGCTTAAAACCGCTGACATCGGAGTGGCCATGGGGAAGGGGGGAACAGAAGTGGCCCGCCAGGCATCTTCACTGGTTCTAACAGATGATAACTTCGCCACCATCGTTGATGCGGTGGAGGAAGGTCGTGCCGTAAATGGAAATATCAAACGCACCTTGCAGTATCTCTTGTCCACTAACCTTGCTGAGCTCATTTTCATTCTCATGAGTACCATCTTAGGCTGGCCAGTTCCTCTTTTACCAATCAACCTTCTGTGGCTCAATCTTGTGACCGACGGATTGCCATCACTCGCACTGGCTGCGGAGCCAGTTCATGAAAGTTTTCTGGAGCATTCCAAGCGACCTTCAGCAGGCTCATTCTTTGATCGAGCCTTTTATCAGGAAATGGCTTTGGTGGGAGTATTGATAACCATCATGTCCATGGGGATCTATTACTATGGCTTAACTCATTTTGAAGTGAACATGGCACGCAGCCTGGCCTTCTCGTTTATCGTTTACACTATCTTGTTCCGGTCGTTTTCTTGTCGAAGCGAAACACTAACGTTCTTTGAAATGAAACCTGATAGGAATTTGATTCTGGCAGTCGTTTTACCGGTTATATTTCAACTCGGAATGCAAGAGTCAGAGTTTCTTCTTCGATTGTTCAAAGTTGTTCCAATCAAAATTGAACACAGTTTCATCATCCTGGGTTTATCCGTGATTCCAGTGACCTTCGTTGAGGTATTCAAAATCTGGAGAAGAAGCAGAGTAGATTGTAAATAATGTCTTCGCGATTAAATAAAGTATTGTGTGAAGGCTATTAGAAAATTTTTTTGTGAACTTCACCACCTACGAGCTTATCTTCGACATAAATGTGACAACCGGTAGTACCTAAGACAGTCATTCCTATAACGACTTTTACCAACTGTCCTTCATCCAGGCGAAACTCATGTGTTTCTTTAAATTTCGGTAACCAGTTCACTTTCTCAAGAATAATTTTCTCGTTGAGGATAATGCGCTCACCATTGAGGAGAGAAGGACTCCACCATTTAATGACGGTTATGTAATCACCGCGATGATTAAGCTCCCATTGTGTTTTAATAGATGTTTTGTAAAGCAGCCAGGTCAGATCGTTCATTGGCGGCGGCGGTTTTTCCGAAGCTCTTCGTTGAGTTTATTCAAATTATCTTTCCAGTTCTTTTTGTTTTCGGTGCCTGACGCTTTAGTCTCTTGAAGCGCTTCACCTTTTTGATTCTGGGCTTCCAGGAAAAAAGGAAGAAGAGGTGAATTGGATTCCAGATTCATCGGATCCAGATAAGGAAGGAATGGTTTAAATTCTTTATTCTCATCCGTCGCCAGAGCTTTTAATTCAGCCATCTCTGTTTCCGAAAACTGTCTCAGATCTTTTCCCGATAAGGCTTTAACCTTATCCTCGATTACCGACATGCGATCACCTTGTTTAATCACTTGTGAGAGATCTTTACCGTTGCTAACTTCGGCTTCTCCGCTTAGGAGTGCAAACTCAGAGACTTCGACATTCTTCAGTTGGCGGTGGTTAACCAGTAGCTCAGTTCCTCTGATTCCCATGACGGCAAGCGGAGTCTTAATAATCACTCCGGAGCCAGATTTATTTTTATTTTTTACCAGGCTTCTGACTTGCCCTTTGATGAAATTGAAAATGATTTCCCGGTCATTCTTATCCACAAATTTATAATCTGTGAATTTCAGTTGAGACTGCGCACTCAGGTTGAGAATACTTTCATCAATGAGCTCCAGCTTCACCATCGATTTCTCTCCGGTTTTTACGACATCGTCTTTATAAAAGCGCTCACCATGCTTCACCGGTCGGGAAGACCCATTGCTTTCTTTATAGACCTTGCCGCGGAATTCCTTCACCTGGGCAATAAAGTTTGGAACCGCCTTGCCATTTTCAAAGGTGAAGTCCTGTGCGAAAGCTGGGTAAAAGATAAGAGTCAAAAGACAGATTAAGTTTTTCATGTCACAAGTTTATCAACAACTTCTTCAGTTGCAATAAAGAGAGTGAATTGGTCGGTTGTTAAGAATTATCAATCATCGTATTTCGGATCTTGATTTCTTGATTACGCCGAAAAAGTGAAGAAACAGGCGGCCAACGCTAGCTCCTCTAAGACGGTCGCTCTTTTTCCAGTTCATTCAAATCTAAATGCCACAAAGTCTTTGAAAAAAATCCCATGCTGATAGTTGTCCCTAAGCACATGAATGCGCCAAAAACTGCCGCGGGAATAAGGCCCATGAGTTTCGTTGCAACTCCGGATTCAAATTCGCCGATCTCATTGGAAGAACCGATGAAGATAGAATTGACGGCAGAAATTCTTCCCCGCATTTCATCCGGAGAAGCCAGTTGAACAGCAGAAGTCCGGATGACCATGCTCACGCTATCAAACATGCCGGAAAGAATGAGTGAGGCAAGAGAGAGAAGGTAGTTGCGGCTCAGAGCGAAGACCAGAATGCAAATGCCAAAACCTGCGACCGAACAAAAAAGTTTTTTGCCCGCTTTCGAGCGGATATCACCTTTGATTAAAAATGAACTCATGAGGAAGGCTCCAATAGCAGGTGCTCCTCTGAGAAGACCTAACCCTTCAGGCCCCACAAACAAAATCTCAGCAGCATAAATCGGAAGCAGGGCCGTCACTCCTCCAAATAAAACGGCTACCATATCTAGATTCATGGCCGGAAATAAAATGGGATGCCGAAAAACAAAGCGGGCCCCGGACAGCAGATCATCCTTAATGGAGTTTCCTTTAGTGGGATTATTTTTAGGATCCGGGTAATTCATAATCATTAACAACAAGGATGTGATCACTAGGCATGAGCAAATCACTGCAGCTGTTCCAGATACTCCGATCAACCCAAAAAGAATTCCGCCTATCGCAGGTCCCGTCATACGGGCGGTCTGCATGGCAGATGACATCCACGCCGAAGATTTTGGTAAGAGACTTCTTTCAATTAACTTCGGCACCAGTGAATACATAGAGGGCTGAGAGAAGGCCCTGGCACATCCGGTGAGGAATGAAGAAATAAATAGCAAAGGGATCTGGGTTTCAACTGACACCTCAAAATAGGCAAGCTGAGAAACCAGCATGATAAGGCCAGAGGTGAAGCTCACAAACACCAATCGTCGATAGATCCGCAAAGGATGGCTACGATCAACAATGTATCCGGCAAACAACGCTAGACTCAAGGCCGGAATCGCTTCAACCAGACCAATGAGTCCTAGATACAAGGCATCTTTAGTGAGTTCATACATTCTCCACCCGAGAACGATCGCCTGCATTTGCACAGCGAGAGTGAAGAAGAAACGAGCGGACATCAATTTTTTAAAATCAGTTGGCATGAACCAACATTAACATGGGCTTATTTCTCAGACCACAAGTTAACTGTTGATTCAACAGCAGAGCGAGGTTCACCATCAGTGAAGTTATGACGAAGTAGCATGTTCATACTGGTCGCCACCCATGAGGCAAGTTCGGGCCAGACCAGTCGGTAAAAAACCTGTCTTCCATCGCGACGTTCTCGTAAAATTCCAGCCTTTCTAAGAGCTGAAAGGTGCTGAGACATGCGTGATTGAGAAACTCCGATTTTCAATTGCAGTGAGGTTACATCGGACTCTTTATCTTTAAGTTCAGAAATGATTTCTAGTCTTGCTGGGTGCGAAACCACTTCCATAAACTTTGCAATCTCTTCAGCTGCCATTTTTCTAAACATAATAGCTCCCACTAAACCATGTTAAGATAATGTTAACATTTGACGATGCTGAGGTCTATGTTGGCCCTTATTAATCTTGATTAATGGTTAATCTTAAGGATCCTGAAACGTAATTACAGAGACTTAGGCGTTAGGCAGTTTCAGGGCAAGAAAGGGTAGTCAGTGTAGCCGGTTGTACCCTCGGCGTAGAAGGTTGTTTGGTTTGCCTCATTTAAGGCAGCTTTTTCGGCAAACCGTCTTGGAAGGTCCGGGTTGGCTATAAACTGAACACCAAATGAAACAGCATCTGCATCACCTTTATTAAGGATAGCTTCGGCAGACTCTTTTGTGAAAGCTTCGTTAGCAATATAGACGCCATTGAACGCTTTGCGGATTTTAGGTCCCAGGCTATCAGGTCCCTGGTACTCGCGGGAAAAGATGAATGCGATCTTTCTTTTTGAGAGTTGTTCTGCAAGATAGGTGAAGAGTTTTTCTGGATTTGAATCTTTCATTGAGTGGGAATCTCCACGAGGAGCAATATGAAAGCCTACACGATCTGCACCCCAGACGCCGATAACAGCATCGGTAATTTCCAGTGCTAACCGGACGCGATTTTCCATTGAGCCACCATATTGATCCGTGCGCTGATTGCTTCCCTCGTGTAGGAATTGATCAATCAGATATCCATTAGCACCATGAATCTCCACTCCATCGAAGCCTGCTTTCTTTGCATTCTCGGCACCTCGTTTAAAGGCGATGACGATGCCTGGGATTTCTTTTGTTTCAAGTGCTCGTGGAGTTACATAGGCTTTGGGTGGTCTCAGTACACTCACGTTGCCTTCCGGTGCAATTGCACTTGGGGCCACCGGCAGTTCTCCATTAAGATAAACAGGATCGGATATCCGTCCTACATGCCAGAGTTGCAGGAAAATTCGCCCACCTTTTGCGTGAACAGCGGAAGTGATTTTTTTCCAGCCTTCAACCTGCTCATCTGACCAGATCCCGGGAGTATTTGGATAACCTACACCCATGGGAGTGACAGATGTCGCCTCGGAAAGAATCAGGCCAGCGGTCGCGCGTTGAGCATAATATTCGGCCATCAGTTCATTAGGTATTCTACCGGGCGAGCTAGCACGCATACGAGTCAGAGGTGCCATGATCAGGCGATTGGGAATTTCCAGCGAACCGACTTTGAGAGGGTGAAAAAGTTTAGACATGAGTGTTCCTATACGCAACTATAAAATTTTATGGGGATGAAGAGACTCTAATATTCGCCAACGGCGTTAGGATCAATAGTGATAGGCACACCAGTGCCTGACCAGATAGTTTTTTTGTGAGAACCGACAATAATCTTCTTGGAGTTGAGCTGAATGTCGATGACTGCGTTGAAATGAGACTTCACTGCCATAAAGCTCATACGCATGATGGCCTCTTCTTCGTCTTCACAATTTTCGACGAGATACGGCTCTTCTTTGCGCTTAAGCAGACGAGTCTGTTTCGTTTGATCTTTGGTGAAGATATAGATGTCACGGGCCTTTTCCAGGGTTTGATTGTAATCATCCAAAGGAGCGGCAACCTTGTCGTCAAAGCAATTAGAGCAATACGCTGAGTGAGTCAGCTCTTCGGGGATTTTTTTCAGGAAAGCGAAAGATTCCTGATCAAGAAATTCCGCGCAAGCTTTACACATGTGTTCCTGGCAGAGTCCACATGTGTAGGGAGCCTTAGGTTTTCGGCAGGTTTTGCAAAAGATGGCCGGTGAGTTCATAATTATTTGGCAACAAAGGCCAATCCATAGTTTTTCTTCACCATCGCATCGATTTTTTTGCGGGCTGAAGTAAGGGAAATATTTAAATCGTCTGAAAGAACACAGAATACTACAGTTCCCTTCGGTGTTTCAAGGAATCCTGAAAGGGAAGCTGTCTTTTTCAGAGTGCCGGTTTTGGCAAAGAGTCTGCCTGAGTAAGCAGTTAAACGAGTTTTGAGTGTTCCGTCTTTGCCTGGTTGGGCGAGCAATTTTTTAAAACGACCATAGGTAGCATCTTTTTTGATCATTCTCAGTAACTGAACCTGAATATCGCAGTTGGATCTATTATCATAACTAAGACCTGAACCATCAGCTGCGATAAAATTGGTTTCATCCAGTGGAAGACCTCGGTCGATATACCAGTCCTTCATTGTCAGAACACCGCCGAGGCCCTGAGCAATGGCTTCTGCCATGTTGTTATCGCTTCTTCGAAGCATCATACTAAGAAAAGCGTCTGAGCGATTCTTCAATTTAAATGCCCACCATCCCGTGAAAGTCTTCAAAGTGGAAGCGGGTTTCAGCATGACTTTTGTTGATTGTTGAGACAGCAGCTTTCTTTCACCTTTGGGGGTGATGAGTTCAAAGTGATAAGACCAGGTCTCTTCAGGGACTGTAATCGCCGTTTCTTCCGGTTCCAAAAACTCCGGAGCATCCTCAAAACTTGCTTCGTAGGCATCCACCGCTTTGGTATTCTGGGTGGCAAATAAGAGAAGGAGAAGGGATAATTTTAATAGTTTCATGGATCTTTCCTGATGCGGGCATTTTAGCAAACTCCCGAATTGAAAGACTAACCCATGTAAAATTTATACCTCCTTAAAACTCAGATAAGTCCCCGGAGTTGCTCAAGGCCACCATATTAGGTTTGAAGAGAGTCGAACTCTCATCAAAATCTTCGGAAAAGACTAAGAAAATAATTCGTGGATATCGGGTGGAAGGTTTTTCAGCACATCTTCGGCTTCACCCTGATCGATGTGGTTGAAAATAATTTTTAATGCTTCCGGCACGGCCATCTCAAGATCAATATCATCATGGCCACCCAGATTTTTTCTTACGGACGTGAGAAAGTCATTAGTTGTTTTTTCATCTCCTGGCTCTTTGTGAGGAGCCCAGCCTTCAAAATAATATCCTCGAAGGATCGCAGGTAGTTGAGAGGCCAGATGAAAAACTTCATCCATGGGAAGACGATCCCGGAGAGTTTTCAGCGTGGCCCGCAACAGAACAAAAGCTTTGTTCTCATCCGCGTAGTCATAACTTTCCAATAGGTCTTTGATCCAGACCTGGGTTAAATTCAAACTGCTTTGCAGGGCCTTAATTTTTTGAATCACTCAGAAACCTCCTGAAGGATGGTGGATTCAGGATAGGGGAGATTCGCCAGCTGACAAGAGGATGTCGGCCAGCCTAACGTTTCAATCCGTACTAAATGCCTCCGCGACCTTGCGGAATAAAAAAGTCAAACCCATTAGAACTCGCGGTCTCTCTTTGTTAACATACTCCCATGGCGCAACATCTGGACTTTGAAAAAATCAAAGCTTCGAATAATACCGATTAGGGAGCCGAATCCCGTGATTTGGTAGAGGGACGTCTGCTAGAAGCCAAGACGATTGCTAAAGAAGATATTCACTACTTATATTTTACGGATTCGCCAAAAGAGGCAGCTGATCTTATCCAATCAGTGGTAACAGAACGATTCAAATTTCGCTTTTTCAAACGATAAGAAGAGAAAAGCGCCAAAAAATTGGCGTCCTAAACTGAGACCTATCTAGCCGGAATCAATTCAAAAAATAAAAAGTTTGCCTTAGAAGAAATAATTGTGAACACTATTAGTACATTTTATAGATTCAAGGAGGATCCATGAACACTGAAACAACAAAAAAAGAAAAGTCTGCTCGTAAACCAAATGCAGCTTTTATGAAAACGATGACTCCATCAGCTGATCTTGCTGCAGTAATCGGTACTAATCCTGTTGCTCGTACTGAAGCTGTAAAATTGATGTGGGATTATATCAAAGAAAACAATCTTCAGAATCCAGCTAACAAAAGAAACATCCTTGCTGATTCAAAACTTGCAAAAGTTTTCGGCAAGAACGAAGTTACTATGTTTGAGCTAACTGGTCTTATCGGTAAGCACCTTAACTAATTATTACCTTTAAGCTCCCTCCCGAAAGAGGGGGAGCTTTTCTCACCAAGCTAATCAGCTTAGAAATTCCGCACCAATACTTCCTTGTTTGATCTTTTTAAAATGATTCCACCAGGAGTCTTTTATGAAGAAACTTGTGTTACTCTTTTCACTTTTTACATTCTCTCTGATGGCGCAAAACGAAACGAGTTTCGATTTTGATCGCTCTAGGTACGATCCTACCCAGGATGAGCCAACCTTGGATGGAACTCGAGTTCCGGTAGAGGATATAAATACTGCTCCCTCACCTGTCCCCGAATACGAAGAGGCTTTACCTGGTACCATCGTTCCGGACGAAGGACCAAAACCGGCCAAACCACGTAAAAAATCAGCTGAAGATGAGGTGCGGGAAGAAGCTTAAAACTTTTGAAATTATCTTGCTGATGCTAGAATGCCATCATGGCCTTAAATCATTATTTCTATCTTCCGATCCAGGTAAAAACACTTGAGGAAATCATCAAGGCCCATCAACTTAATTTTGAAGAAATCATTAAAGATAACTTTGATGATGATGAGATTGCTGGATTTGAAACTCAGTTAGATAGTATTGCTGCGATCTATGCCCAACCTTTATTGAGTGAACTGACATTTG
>JBEIEO010000052.1:0-14318 GCA_040382895.1 Halobacteriovoraceae bacterium | reverse complement strand
GAGTTACTTCACTCATGAATTACCTGTGCCATAAACGCCGGAACCGAAAAGTCATCTCCGGAAAGAAGGTGCTTGGTTTGGAGCAGTTGTTGTTTGATTTCATTATAAGCGCTTTCATTCTCTAACCAAGTGCTAATTACCCGAGTAAGATGCTGGGCATTCACAGCTTCCTGCACGAACTCCGGAAAAACCATTCTGCCATGAATGATATTTGTAAGGGAAATAGGTCCCTGATACTTGATGAAATTATAAAAAATGTATTCGTTTAAAAGTGAGGCCTTGTAACAAACGATGGTCGGAAGTTCAAATAGACCAGTGCTCAGAGTGACGGTCCCACTGGCGGCCAGAGCAAAATGAGTATTCTTCATCGCCTTTGTGAGCTCATCCGATTCATACAAAACATCCACATGGTCGGCATAATAATTATAAATTTCCGGCAGCACGTGAGCAACTTTCACCAGGTGGACCTCTACCCCGTAGCGCTTTTTAAGAGCAGCAACCGTTTCGATGAACTTCGGAAGTAAGTTATGAATTTCGAAACGACGACTACCAGGGAGCAAAAGGATTTTGACTTTATCTTTCCAGACACCAAAAGGTTTCTCCGGAATATCCGAAAGTTGATTTTTGTAAGTGATCATTAAAGGGTGAGGAATGGATCGGATCTGCTTCACTCCTCGTTGCATGAACCATTCTTTTTCAAAAGGGAGAATGGTGAAAAGAGTATGCACGGTTTTTGCCAGCACTTCTGCACGATGGGCTTTCCACGCCCAGGCCTGCGGTGCCACGTAGTAGAGGACCTTTACACCATGCTTGGCAAGCTTGCGGGCCAGGCGAAGATTGAAGTCCTGAAAATCGATGACGATTGCAGTTTTGGTACCACGACTTTTCACTTCCTGTTCCAGACGCTTCATTGCCTGAAAATAGAAAGGAATTTTACCGACTACTTCCGAGAAGCCCATGCTGGAGAAGTCTTTCAGATGATAGAGAAGCTCCATCCCATGGGCCCTAAGCTCATCGCCCCCTACCCCATAAAACTGAGTCTCTGGAGAAAGCTTTTTAAGCTCAGGGAAAAAGCTCATGGCATGTTCTTCGCCGGATTTTTCACCAGCGATGATCAGACAACTACCCAAGTTTCACCGGAACAGGTTTACCTGATTCAATCGACTTCAAGGCACAATCTACTAAGTGGACAGCATTGATTCCATCAGTAAAGCTTACGACCGGAGCCGTTCCAGACTGAATAGATTTATAGAAAGCACTATGCTCAAGGAGCAAGTGGTCTCTTTTATTGTAACTTTCTTCTTTTACAAAAGTTCCATCTTCAAACTTGGAACTGGTTCCGAAGAAAATTTTGTTGGTAAATAAATCCACCGTGGTCATTCCGTTTTTGGAGACGACTTCCAGATCACGCTGCTCTTTCACAGAATTTCTTCCGACGACAATGAGCGCCTCACAGTTATCTTCCATGGCAACATTAATCGTGGCATGATCCCAATTGGTAGTGCGGATTTTGTAACCATGAGCACTGATCGATTGAGGACGCTGCTTAAACAAGTGAAGCACCAGATCCAGATCATGAATGGCCAGATCCTGAATCACATCTACATCTGTTGCGCGACCTTTAAAAGGAGCAGAACGGTTGATACGGATCGTGTATGGCGGGCTTAGTTTCTGAAAGCTATCACGCAGCTTATCCCAGGCTTCATGAAAGCGCTCAGAATGTCCCACCTGCAATATGACTTTTTTATCTTGAGCAATTTTTTTAAGAGCGAGAGCTTCCTGGTCATTGGAGCAAACGGGTTTTTCACAGAAAACATGTTTATTGTTTTCTAATAAATAACTGACCAGCTCAAAGTGGGTGGAAGTTGGCGTCACGACGAAAGCTGCATCTATTTCACCGATGACTTGTTTAATGTCGCTGACGACTTTAACTCTGGGATGATTTGCCTTCGCCGCATCTTGCCCGGCCGGAAACTTTTCTACAATCGCCACAAACTCGGCAACTTCCGAATGAGCTTCCACCTTTTGACAATGCCATTTCCCGAGATGTCCGTAGCCTAGAACCGCAACCCTTACTTTTTTCATTTCTTATCCCTGCATGAACGGAGCAATACCGATTTCTGATTTCTTGATGAAGCCCGAAATTTCCTGGATCACAACGTTGTTTTTATATTCTTCCATCAGTTCCGGATGAGAAACGAATGCTCTCGGTGCCAGAGCTGATGCCTCCATGGTCCGGTAGAAATCAACCACTTCAGAAATGATTTCCTTGGAATGTCCCTGACGTTTTAAACCGATGATGTTGATACCTTTAAGACGAACGCGATTTCCGTAGGCGGTACAGAAATGCGGAATATCGCGATCGATTCCCGAACCGCCGCCGATGTAGGCACCTTTACCAAGAGTCACAAACTGAGAAATACCAGTGTTACCTCCAATGATCACACGGTCACCGATGTTCACGTGGCCTGCCAGATTCACCGAGTTGGCGAACGTCAGATTATTTCCAAGGGTACAGTCATGGGCAATATGACAATAGGCCATGAACAGAGAGTTAGATCCAATAATAGTCTTCATGTCCTGCTTCAAGGTACCTCGGTGAATGGATACATATTCACGAAAGGTATTGTTGTCTCCAATGATCGTTTCAGTTGGCTCACCTTTATAGGAGTTATCCTGTGGAGGAGCGCCGATGGAACCAAACTGGAAAAACTTATTGCCCTTGCCGATAGTGGTATGACCATCAATCACTACATTTGAATAAAGAACACAATCATCGCCGATTGTAACATTCGGTCCAATCACGCAGAAGGGTCCAATCTGAACGTTATCTCCGATTTTTGCTTCCGGATGAATGAAGGCCATTGGGTGGGCTTGGTAATTTTTAGACATATCTATTCTCTCTATTCGTTAAATTTCAGAGATGCCATAACACTGGTTTGTGACATGAGATCTCCGTTGGCATAAATTTCACAATCATACATTTGGATCGGTCCACGAACTTTAGTCAATGTGGCATGGATTTCAAGATCCATAGGCGGAATCACTGGCCTGCGGAAACGGGCCGAGTCCACTCCCAACAGAGCGACTTCAATCTTAGCCGATTCACTTGGCTTGCAATAGATAGCAAGAAAAGAAGCCGCCTGGGCCATCATCTCAACTTGCACTACTCCCGGAAGAATGGGATCGCCGGGAAAATGTCCTTCCAGAACTTTTACTGAATTATCAACTTTAAAGGTGCAGATGGCTTTGCCACCAATTAATTGCTGAGCTGTAAATGGTCCTGATAGACCTTTCAATTCCGCAGGGATAGTGATTTCCTTAACTCCATCAATAAACAGAAACGGGTCCCGGTGGGGAAGAAAATTCATAACTTGAGCTTTCTCCATCAACATAGAAGACTCCTTTTTTATTCCTTAGTATCTTTGAGAGACATTTTACGAACGTAGGCTAAACCTTTCATCCATTCCTTGAGATCTCTTGCCGGATGTCCGCCGAGTTTTGAGCCGGCAGGCCAAATGGCACTTTCGGTAACTTTCGCTCCACCAGCAACTTGTGTCCCCATTCCAAGGTGAGAATCAGGGCCAATGGCCGCTCGGCCTCCCAGCACAACGTAATCTTCTAGCACTGCACTTCCGGCAATTCCGGACTGCCCGCAGAGGACACAACCCTTACCAAGTTTTACGTTATGAGCGATCTGAACCAGATTATCTATACGACAACCAGACTGGATAATAGTAGGTGAAAAAGTTCCGGCATCTACCGAAGAATTCGATCCTATTTCAACATCATCATGAATAATGACTCCACCCATGTGCCAAATTTTTTTATGCTGGCCCTGATGAAAGGTATAGCCAAAACCATCGCTACCAATCACCACACCTGAGTGGATGCGGCAGCTGGCACCGATCTGGACGAATGAGTATAGGCTGACGTTTGGATAAATTTTGGTGTTATCCCCAATACTCACATGCGGATGAATAACTGAGCCGGCCATGATCTCAACATTCGCGCCGATTTTTACGTGCTCACCGATGAACACATTTTGTGAAATGCGTGCACTCGGGTGAATCTCAGTGGTGCCCATCTGACGGCCATCGACCTGAGTATTAAGACCCTGCATTTTTTTATCGTAGAAAGGCTTTGATAGAATCGTCAGTGAAAGAGCGATGTTTGGCGATGTCATTATCCATGACATCTTTTCCAACTGGGCTTTAGACTCAGCGTTCATCAAGGCATAGAATTTTTCATCCACGATCACGCCCGTTTTAGAAGCGTAAGCTTTCTCCATGTGGGGGGTGAGTTTCTGCAAGAATTTAGCATTCCTGATGAAGATCAAGCCATTCGATGTCAGAGCATCTAAAGCTGAAATGGCCAGAATTTCTTCTGGCCATTCAGGGTTCTTTATAATTTTTAAACTAGAATCAAACTTTAAAAGATCGTTCAGTTTCATCGCTACTAACTCCTGTAGCTTCCGGGGAGATTACTTCCCCGGGTGCTTTTTATCATAAGACTTAATAACCTCTTCAGTGAGGTCTTTTTTCGCTTCTGCATAAATGATCGGAGCAGCAGAAAGCTCAAATGTCATCGCCACTGCATTGGCCTTAGAAACTTCTTCGATAATCGGACGAAGTTTTTCCAGGATCGGTTTTTTCATATCCTGTTCCATCTTCTGGATCTCACGCTGATACTCCATCGTTTTCTGCTGAAGCTTCATCATCAATTCCTGAAGCTCGCGTTCTTTATTCATGCGTGCCTGCTCGGCAAGAACCATCGATTGCTTTTTATAGTCTTCCTGAGCTTTTTTGATTTTTTCTTCATCTTTTTTCAGAAGAACTTTCTTTTCATTGAAGGATTTCTCCAATTTTGTCTGAACGTTTTTTCCTTCTTTGATAGTGGTAATGATTTTCTGAATATCAACCAGTCCAACCAGCACAGCTGCTTGAGAAGGAAGAGCGATTGCAAGGATCAAAAGGGCAAAAAAAGCTTTCATATATTCTCCTTAAGTACTGGAACTTTAACATTTCTTAAAACAATTGTCCTATGTCAAAATGGAACTGATTCCCTGCTTCAGAGTGGAATTTGTCCTCTCTCGGATTGATCGGGAAACCAAATTCAAAACGCAGAACACCAATTGGCGAGAACCAGCGGAATCCAAAACCATAGTTACTTCTAAGTGCGTAATTATCATCCTCACCAATGCGGTTTTCAAAAACGTTACCAGCATCATAAAAAACGACCCATTTGAGTCCGGCTTCCTTAATCATTGGATGCTCGAATTCAAGTGTTCCGAGTAGGCTGAAGAGACCACCGAAGTTAAAAATTTCATCTTTATTGGTTTCGGTGTTTCGAGCGAAGCGACGAGGCCCGATGTCTTCCAGGTTATAACCTCGCATGTTCCGAGCGCCACCCATAGAGAACTTTTCTACGCGAGGGATTTCCCGCTGAGTTGTCTTAAATAACTGAGATGCGTTTAAACGGGTACGTAGTACCAGGTCACCGATAACTGGTCGATAATAGCGCCCTTCCAGTTCTGCCTTCATCCAGCGCATAGTTCCACCGAGACCTGTGTATTCTAGTGATGAGCTGGTGTAGTAACCGTTTGATGGTTCAAAGATATTGTTTCGTTTATCGCGCACAACTGAAGCTTGAAGCGACGATGACGAACCATTTTCAACTTTTGGATCGATGGCTTCGTTGATGACATCAGAGACTTTGTTATCTTCATAACGATAGGTCAGGAACAAACGGGTATATTCAAAAATCGGGTGACCAACACGAACGTCTCCTCCGTGTTTACGATAAGCAAAGGAGCGGATGAAGAAAGATACGGTCTGGTAATAATCTGCACCTGCGGTCCAGAGGGAATCAAAAAGATATGGTTCAGTGAAACCGAGGTTATAAATCTGCTGACGATCTGAGTAAGAAAGGTTCAGGTTAATATTCTGACCCAGTCCACGGAAGTTATTCTGTGCCACTGAAGCTTGAACGAAACCTTTCGTAGCTGTCGAGTAACCAGCACCTAAAGAGATTTGTCCGGTAGGACGCTCTTTGATTGAAATTTCCACATCAAGTATGTTGTCCGTACCTTTTCGGGTAATGGTATTGAAGATCACGCTCTCCGGCTGGAAAAAGCCCAGACGATTGACGTTGTCTTTAGAAATTCTGAGTTTGGAGCCAGAGTACATCTCCCCTTCATGAATCCGAAGTTCGCGACGGATAACCTTATCTCGAGTCTTGGTATTACCCTTCATGATGATCTTACCGAAGTAAGCAATTACACCTTTCTCGAACGAGAATACCACGTCCACTTTATTCTCGCCGGGAACAATTTCCAGAGTTCTGAGAACGTTGGCGAAGGCGTAACCTTTATCCTGATACATCTCAGTCAGTGTTTGAATATCTAAGCGCAGATTTTCTTCGTTATAGATTTCACCAGACTTGATTTTGAGTTTTTCCATCATTTCTTTTTCAGTGAAGAGTAACTCACCATTAAAAGAAACGTTGTTAACCGAAAACTGCGGACCTTCAGTCATTCGAACTGTAATGAAAATCCATTTTTTATCTTCAGAAGCTGTGACCTCTGGATTCTGAATGTTTACCTGCAGGTAACCACGGGTTTTATAAAAATACTTCAATCGCTCAACATCGGTCTGAAAGTTAATTTCTTTGAAGTTACCGGAGCCAGAAAGAAAGGAGAAATAAGACTCCTCACGAGTTTGCATGAAGTTTTTGAGTTCATCATCATTGAGGGCCTTGTTACCCAGAAAGGTGATTTTCTTAACCCGGACCTTGTCCCATTCTTTGATTTTAAAGGTTACTTCCACCGAGCCATTGGCATTATCTTTGATTTTATAACTGGCCAGTGCCAGGAAATATCCTTTCTCTTCATAGTGTTTTTGTAGAAGCAAAACATCGTTTTTGAGAGTGGAAATATCCAAAATATTAAATTCTTTGGTCTTAACTTGTTCTTTTAGATCATCATCATTGATTTCATCGTTACCTTCGAAAGAAATCTTGGAAATGATGGGCTTTTCATTTACCTTAAAAAGCAGGATGTTCTTACCGTCTTTTTGTTTATGAAACGCTTCAACCTCTTCAAAGTACTTCATTTCATAAATGCGGGAGAGATCTTTGCGAAGCAAATAGTTATCAAGCATCATCTCCGGACGCGTTCCCAATTTTTCGGTGATCGCTTCTGATTCAACTTTTCTGTTACCTTGAATTTCAATGGAATCTACGCGAAAAAACTCGCGGATAGGACCGATTATTTCCTGGGCAAAAACCGAAGAAGAACCAACTGAAAGAAATGAAATAAGAAACCAAAGCAGGGCTTTTTTCAACGAACGAATCCTTGGCGCAAAAAGCTATCCTATTAATTTTATTTGCAGTCCAGAATTCTAGCCAATTATCTGACCATCTTCAATGACTATTTTCCTCGGAAAATAGGAGGCAACTTTATCATCGTGAGTCACAACTAAAAGTGTCGCCCCAAAATCTGCTGATAAGTTTTTCAACAGTGTTGTTACCTTCTCTGAGTTTTTGGAATCGAGATTTCCAGTTGGTTCATCACATAGAAGAATTTTTGGACGAAGAGAAAGGGCGCGGATGATATTAATGCGTTGCTGCTCACCACCCGAGATTTCGAAGGGATATTTCTCTAAACAGTGAGTCACACCGAGGGTTTCGGCTAATCGAATGGTATCGTCATGCACTTGCTTGAGATTCTTTCCCCCGATTCGAGCAGGAAGGAGAATATTGTCTCTACACGTCATTGAAGGGAGTAAGAAGTGAAACTGAAAAACGAATCCCACGGACTCATTCCGAAAACTGGCCAGTCCCTCATCCCCCATTTGGGAGAGATTTTTATTATCAATGATGACCTTGCCAGAAGTCGGCTGATCCAGACCACCCAGTAAGTACAACAAGGTAGATTTTCCAGAGCCCGAAGCCCCGCGAATGGCAACCAGTTCACGCTGCTGAATGGAGATATTTATCCCACGAAGAACGCGGGTTTTTCCGAAAGATTTTTCCACATTCTCAAGGCGAATAAAACTCATGCAAACTCCTGACGTAGTCCCTGAACAATCGGCCGGCGCTTAAGACGCCAGTATCCGAATAGACCTGCAATGATAACCCACACTAAAGATACCAGATAGACCGTGAGATAGGCAGTCATATCAAGTCGAATCTGCAGACCTGAAAGAACATAAATCTCTCCCGGAATTTGCAGGAATGATAGGTTTGCAAGACTCCAGTTAAAAAAAACTGACAAAAGATGAGCGCCCAAGCAGGAAATAGCCCAGAGAATAGATATTGATATAAACCAAAAGCGCATGAGTTGCTTAAGGGAAAGACCTACGGCCCGTAAAAAGAAAAAGTCCTGAGCTTTTTTTTCCATGATGTAGATAACAAATGCCATGATATTGAAAACAGCAACAACAACAATCAATTGCAGAATAAGTGAAATAGAAAATTTTTCGACTTTTACTGCTTCAATTAGAAAAGCGTATTCACTCCAGAAAGGTCGTACCAGATAATCACTGGAAAGATTTCTACGTAGGAGTTGCTGATCTTTCTGAAAGACATCCAGTGATTCCAACGGATTTTTTGGATCTTGAGTGCTCAGGATAACCAGATTAACAAAGTTACGGACATCTAAAACTTCTGCCAGTTCCTGACGAGGCAGATAAACAAGTCGTAAGTCTTTTTGATAAATGCCATGTTTAATCAAACCTACCACATCAAAGAGACGAACCGTCGGAAGAGAGTCGGCAGATTCATTTCCTCGTCCAAAAGTAAGAGCAATCTGCCCTCCGACTTTTACATTTAAAGCACGAGCGAGTTCTTCCCCAATGACCACACCACTTTCTTTCAGAGTCACCTGAAGTCCAGTCGCACGAGAAAAATTCTGGGCTTCTATTCCTCGAACCAGCACACCTTTTGAAACCCCCTCATGAAGGGCGAAGGCTTCAGTCTGAATCACTGGAGCAACTGCCAGCGGATTCAGCGCACTGATGGCAGTTTGCAATTCATCATTAACTTCAAAAAAACCTTTTCGGGAAGTGATGAGAATGTCGCCGGAAGAATGGCGCAGACCGGATTTAAGAAGATGATCAAAGCCATCCATTAAACCAAAAGTACAAAGAATGACGGCGATGGAAAAAGTGAAACTCAAAACGGTCGCCAGCAGGATTTTACCCGCCGAACGACCGTGCAGAACGATTTTAAGAATAGAAAAATAAGAGTTGGTCATTATCCCTTAGTCGGAGCTTCATCATCGCTGAAGAAATGCTCTTTCTTTAGTAGGGGGAATAAGATGACATCGCGGATGGTATGACTGTCTGTCAGGATCATCACCAGACGATCGATACCGATACCTTGACCTGCTGTTGGTGGCATTCCATATTCCAGTGCACGAACGAAATCATAATCCACATCAGTGGCTTCATCATCACCAGCTTCTTTTGCCATCGCCTGATCAGCAAAACGATCCAGCTGATCAGTCGGGTTGTTCAGCTCAGAGAAGGCATTGGCAACTTCCCAACCATTCATAAAGAACTCGAAACGATCTACAAAATCCGGATTCTCATCGTTACGACGAGAAAGTGGCGACACTTCCGTCGGGTATTCGGTGATGAAAGTCGGCTGGATCAATTGTTTTTCAACTTTCTCTTCGAAGGCCAATACCAGAAGTCGGGCCCATGAAAGAGCGTTGAGTTTTTTTGGATCCATATCAACATCCTTCAGGATGCTTAATAGATGCGCGCGATCGTTAACCTGATCCATCGTAGAGAAAGTGTATTTCGCTACAGCCTGGCGCATGGTCATGCGAGCGTAAGGACCTTTAAGGTTGATATCGTGATCACCGAAACGAACTACTTCCGATTTGATCACATCACGAGCAATACCAGTCAGTAGAGCCTCAGTGAAATCCATCAAATCATGGTAAGTAGCATAAGCCCAATAAAACTCAATAGAAGTAAATTCTGGGTTATGTTTAAGTGAGAGACCTTCGTTCCGGAAACAGCGGTTCATCTCAAAGACTTTATTGTAACCACCCACGATCAGACGCTTCAGGTGAAGCTCTGGTGCAATTCGCATGAAAAGTTCCATGTTCAAAGCGTTGTGGTGAGTTTTAAACGGACGAGCAGCTGCTCCACCGGCAATTGAATGCATCATCGGAGTTTCAACTTCCAGGAAATCAGCTTTATAGAAATACTCACGGATATAACGAATGATTTCTGAGCGCTTGCGAAGTTTTTCACGAGTCTCAGGATTCATAATCATATCCACGTAGCGCATACGATATTTAAGCTCCTGATCAGTCAGACCGTGGAATTTTTCCGGCAATGGACGGATGGATTTAGTCACGATCTGTAGTTCACGGGCATTGAGTGCTAGCTCGCCTTTCATGGTTTTGAACACGTCACCTTCGGCATAAACAATGTCGCCGTAATCCAGCAGTTTATATTCAGCAAAACCTTTTTCAGAGGTCACCTGTTTGTTTACGTAAAGCTGAAAGCGCTGCGTTCCATCATCACACTGAAGGAAAGCAGCTTTACCGAAGTCACGAACCATGAGTACACGACCAGCTACTTTGTAGCGGGGAGTTTCACCGATATCTTCTTTAGATTTGTGTGCGTATTCACGAACCAGGTATTCAAAAGTGGTGTTAGGCTGAAGACCATTCTTGTATGGGTTGGAGCCGGCTTCTTCCATTTTTTTTCGCTTCTCAAGACGCACTTCCATTTGTTCTGAGAATTGTTCCGTCCAACGTCTGACATGTTTGTCTTTCATAATTTTCCCCGATGTCGTTAAGTTCTGATCAATCATAAATCGTCCATTCCTGTATCTTGTACTTCTCCACCGAGGCTTTGCCACTGAAGATAAGCTTTCATAAAATCATCCAGATCTCCATCTAACACAGATTCAGCTTGTGAGGAGTGGAATCCGTTACGGTGATCTTTCACCAGTTTATATGGGTGTAAAACGTAAGAGCGGATCTGTGAGCCCCAGGCGATATCTTTTTTGCCGGCTTCAATTTTTTCCTGCTCTTTTCGACGCTTTTCCATTTCGTATTCGTAAAGACGGGATTTTAAAATCTTCATTGCCATGGCACGGTTTTGAATCTGCGAGCGCTCATTCTGACAGGCCACTACGATACCAGTTGGGAAGTGGGTTAATCGAACAGCAGAGTCAGCGGTGGTCACTGACTGACCTCCGGCCCCACCCGAACGGTAAACGTCCACTCGGAGATCTTTATCCAAAACTTCGATCTCAATGGTGTCATCGACTTCCGGAGAAACATAAATAGATGAAAAGGAAGTATGTCTTCGGGCATTGGAATCAAATGGAGAAATGCGCACCAGACGGTGAACACCGCTTTCCGATTTTAACAATCCAAAAGCGAAGTTTCCTTGAACCATAAGAGTGGCTGATTTTATTCCTGCTGAATCTCCGTATTGGAAATCTGTAACAGTGACTTTAAATTTTTTAGATTCACACCAACGGGTAATCATTCTCAGAAGCATTCCCGCCCAGTCACAAGACTCGGTACCACCAGCACCAGCGTTGATGGTTACGATGGCGTTGTTAGGATCGGTTTCTCCTGAAAGCAGGGCTTTCTGTTCTGCCTCTGATAAAGCCGTTTGAAGTTTTGGAAAGAGTTCAACAGCTTCAACTACCGATGCATCATCTCCGCCTTCACCCATCTCCAATAGGATTTCAAAATCATCTGAAAGTGACTTCACGGCCTGATAGCCATTGACGGTACTTTCCAGAATAGACTTTTCTTTTTGGATTTTTGAAGCGTGGGTAGTGTCGTTCCAGAAGCCGTCTAGGGCCTCGAGTTCTGAGATTTCTTTGATGCGAGCTTTTTTGCGCTCAACGTCAAAGTGACCTCCGGATGGTTTCCAGTGTTTCTTTAAGTGTTGAGAATTGCGTTTTATATTCGGCCAATTTCAGGCGCAGAGAATCATCCATGTTAACCTTCTGAGTGTGTTCTTCACTCTAACAAGAAGGAATGGATTTTGAAAAGAGAAGAGCCCTTTAATCTCTAGGAATATTTTCCGGATCTCGCAGCCAGTTACAGTCAAATGGCTTCTCACCTTCTGCTGATGCTTTTATCGCACTCTGCTCCGACACCACCCTCAGAATAGATGCGATGGTTTTACGGGAAGCAGGTGCCTTTTTAGCAATCAGTTTGACCAGGTTCACGATGGTCTGAGGCAAATCCTTCAGCTCCAGCGGAGGTGTGCTTTCAAACTTCACCAGGTACTGGTAAACAGCCTTGGCAAGGAAGTCTTGAATCTTCGGCGGAAACTTCTTCACGGCATCTGGAAGCATACCTTTGATCGCCGGCTGGTAAATGGCAAAAGCGTCGAGGACTTCGTTTGGATCCATCTGATTGTTCACAGATTTCACATCCCAACGAGCGATGGTGGTTTCAATGTGCATCATCGCAATCAGAATCGACATGATATCGCTTTCTGAGTAGTCGATCTCGGATTTATCATCAGGATAGACGTGGCAGAAGCGAGCTGCTTTAGCCGTGGCTACAAGGTAATCCGTTGCAACCTTGGTATTGAAATTATCCTTACAGGTAGCAGCATCGGAGATGCCCAGATACTGAAACAAACGCGGGAAATACTGACGGTAATTTTCACAAAGACCGTTATAGAAATATTTATTAAAACAAGCTGAGTCGATACGATTGAATTCGTCCAGTTTACAGGCTGAGTCCTCTTCAATTTTCACCTTGTAAAAATCCATCATGACTTTTTTGGCATCCATACCGCCCATCAAAGTCACGACAAATTCCGCAGCTTCATCTACATCCAAAACTTTGTTGTCATCAGACTGATATTGGAAGAGAGATCCCAAAAGAGAGATGGTTTCAGCTGTATTACGGGCACGTCGAGGAAGGATGATATCCAATTCGATGAGCTCATTTTCAAACCTCTTTAAGATCTCACGCAATTGCTTATCGCCCATAGAAAGGGAGCTTCCGTAGTAACCGAAAGCTGTTTTAATGACGTACTCGAACATCATGATTTCCGCTGCGGCATTGGCGTTTCGATGATAGGTCTGTGCATAGAAAGGCAGTTCAAACTTCCCGCGCATGTAGCGGTAAGTATTAATGATACGGCAAAACTCATTTAACTCAGCTTTCTCAGTCGGAAAATCCAGTTCATATTTTTTCGGATCCAGATAGACGGATTGAGGAGCATCCAGCATCGGTTTGAAGATTGGAGAATTGTAGAAACGATGGAACGCCATACCTCTAATCGTAACGTTAAAGGCATGATTGAAAATGTGTTCCAGATCCCCACCGGTCACCCACTCTTCTTCATCTAAAGCCGGGGTCTCACGTTTTTTAGTCAGAATCTTTTTAACTTCTTTTACGAGTTTGCTGAATTTTGAGAGTTTATCGTCCTCTTCATCAATAAACCGGTCAATCCCTTCCAGGGCCATGTCAACGTGGAACATCGGCTCAAAGCGACGATCTCCACGTGTTGGATGGAAAAGAATATTGGCCAGATCAATCACATCATCATGCACGAAGCGCATAAGATCTGGTTGCTCAAGCTTTAAATGTTTGTAGCGAACAATATCCAGGGCCAAGCTTAGGATCTTTGGAAGATGTTGAAACAGAAATCCCATTTCTTTGTGATTGATGGTTTTAGGATCGCCACCAACAATAATTTTTTTAACAAATAACATCCCCTCGATTTTCTCCAGGGTCTCTTCTTGTTCTTCTGTTACAAAGCCACGAGCCACTTCTAAAATATCCAGGAAATGAATCTGCCCACCGCGCTCCGGGACATAGATCGCTTCCAAAGCAGCCTTAATTTCATTGGCAGCATCTTCAACACGCTTACGATGTGACTCGTGCACCAACAATGTAGCCGGAGCATCAGAACCGAAAGTATTGGTGTAGTTACGGGCCGCATGTTTGTTAAACGTACGAACTAGATTAATCATCAGAGCGACGTTCTTCTTGGAGATGAAATCACGGCTCTCACCGGTAATGAGATTGCTTAAAGAAAAAACAGCATCGATGATAGCAAATGCATTGGGCTTCATCTCAGGACGATTTCGTTTCAGATAATTTAACAGCGAGGTCCGCGATAGTCTTCCACCACGACCAAGCTCAGAAGCGTTGATGAAGATATTGAGATTTTCTTCAAGACAATTGATGGATCCAGTGATGTCTTGCTCAAGGATAAGTGAGAACTCATCCATATCAAGTTCACAATCGGCCCGCAATCGATCCGATTCGAGGGGCTTTTTCACAACGTCTTTCTTAAATAGGT
>JBEIEO010000051.1:0-14448 GCA_040382895.1 Halobacteriovoraceae bacterium | reverse complement strand
TGCTTGTATTCAGAGTTTTTGAGATGTCTTTCAACCTTCAGAAAGCTTGGAGCAATGCCGCCTGCCATCAAGGCAGCTTCGATTACGAAGGTTCCTGAACCACACATTCCATCGATCAAGGTTTCTTCTTCAGGATTCCACTTACAGAGCTGCAAAATTCCAGCAGCCACATTTTCTTTGACCGGTGCCTCTGTTTTAGCGATTCGGTAGCCTCGCTGGTTCAAAGGATCACCGCAAAGATCATACATGATAGTAGCCATGTAGGGCTTGTTCTGACCGCGATCGATACGTGCCAGAAAAGCAACATCAGGAAAATCTTTGGCCACACTCGGACGGTCTCCCTCGTGATGGCGAAAGTAATCCACGATTGCGTCTTTTAACTTTAAATTCGCAAATTGAGAGTTTCTGAATTCCTCTCTTTCTCCCGGCAGGTCTCCAAAAATAGTTGTGAGACGGAAAGTATGCTTGAGGTCCATCAAGCTCTTCCACTTGATGTCAGTAGCTTCCAAGTAATAGTCTTTTTCTGAATTCATCTCAAACTGGTACAAATACTTAAATATACGGCTTGCAAGACGAGACATGAGGATCGCTTTGAGGGCAATCTCATGAAAAGCTTCGAACTGCACACCACCACGGACCGGCACCGTTGTCTTAGCCCCAAGCTCGGTTAATTCCTGGGCCAGAAGCCCTTCCAGGCCGGTTGGACAAGAAGCAAAGTATTCGAAGCGATATTTTTTCATACACAACCTTAGATAAACCCTTGATTAGGCATCCTTCCCCTTGAGACCTCGGGTAAAGAATGCTAGGTTAAAGCCCAATATTTATAGTTTCGCTTATTTACCAGACCCCCAACGGGTTAGGAAAAGGAATTGTCGATGAAAGCAACTTTTTCACAGGGAACTTACGGGAACTCATCTCTCGTGAAGTACAAAGTTAAAGATATCTCGCTAGCCGAGTGGGGTCGTAAAGAAATCAAGCTTGCTGAAGCTGAAATGCCGGGTCTTATGGCCCTGCGCGAAGAGTACAGCAAAACTAAGCCACTCAAAGGTGCTCGCATTGCTGGCTGTCTGCATATGACAATCCAGACTGCAGTTTTGATTGAAACTCTCGTTGAACTTGGTGCGGACGTTACTTGGTCATCTTGTAATATCTTCTCAACTCAAGACCACGCTGCAGCAGCTATCGCTGCTGCAGGAATCCCAGTTTATGCCTGGAAAGGTATGAATGAAGAAGAGTTCATGTGGTGTATTGATCAGACGGTTTTCTTCGGTGAGAAGAAAGAGCCTCTGAACATTATCCTTGATGATGGTGGTGACCTTACTCAATTGATCCTTGATAAGTACCCTGAGCTTTACAAAGGCATCAAAGGTATCTCTGAAGAAACAACCACAGGTGTGCACCGTCTTTATGAGCTTGAGAAGCAAGGAAAACTTCCTGTTCCATGTATCAACGTAAATGACTCTGTTACAAAATCAAAATTCGATAATAAATACGGCTGTCGTGAATCTTGCGTAGATGCTATTCGCCGCGCTACTGACGTGATGATGGCCGGTAAAGTTGCTGTCGTTGCTGGTTTTGGTGACGTAGGTAAGGGGTCAGCTGATTCACTTAAAGGTGCTGGTGCGCGAGTTATCGTAACTGAAATTGATCCTATCTGTGCTCTTCAGGCAGCGATGGAAGGATACGAAGTTAAGAAAATGGATGATGCTGTTAAAGAAGCTGACATTGTTGTTACAACAACTGGCTGTAAAGACATCATCTCTGGCAAGCATTTCGAAATGATGAAAGACAAAGCAATCGTTTGTAACATCGGTCACTTCGATATCGAAATTGACATGGCATGGTTGAATAAAAACTATGGTCATACAAAAGACCCAATCAAGCCACAGGTTGATCTTTATACGCTTAAGAACAATAAACAGGTTATCGTGCTTGCTGAAGGTCGTCTTGTGAACCTAGGCTGTGCTACTGGTCACCCAAGCTTTGTGATGTCCGCTTCATTTACAAACCAGGTTATTGCTCAGTTAGAACTTTGGAACAACGCTCAGGCTTACGAGAAGAAAGTTTATATGTTGCCGAAGCATTTGGATGAGAAAGTGGCCCGTCTGCACCTCAAGAAAATTGGGGTGGAGTTGGATGTGCTTACTCCGGCTCAATCTGAGTACCTAGGTCTCTCAGCTTCTGGTCCATACAAACCAGAATACTACCGCTACTAAGACGCAAGGGGGCTTTTAAAGCCCCCTTTTTTTTTATACGCTACTCACATGAAAATCATCCTTGCATCCGATCATGCCGCATTCAATGAAAAACAGGCGCTGTTGTCTTACCTCCAAGAGCAGAATCATGAGATAATAGATGTAGGAACTCATTCAGCTGACTCGACCCATTACCCGGAATGGGCAAAGAAGCTGGTTGAAGAGGTGCGCGCTCAAAAAGTTCCAGGCATTCTTCTTTGTGGATCTGGGATTGGCGTTTCAATGGTGGCCAATCGTTTTGCGGGTATCCGAGCTGCTCTTTGTCGCGACGAGGACGATGCGAAAATGTCTCGCCTTCACAATAATGCGAATGTTCTGTGCCTATCTGGAAGAAAAACTCCTATTGAACAGCTTAAAAAAATAACGGCCACTTTTCTCTCAACAGAGTTTGAGGGTGGAAGGCATCAAACTCGGATTGATCAGTTCGACAAACTGGGTATGTAAGTTAACCTGATTTCAAAAGGTTGAGTCATCCTTTTGAACAACTCAAGTGATTCTAAGTACAAAGAATAATTATCGTTTGACTGCTATTTAGGCTAAAAGTAAGTTATAGGCATGTTAGATAAAAAGCCCGCTATTCAGCACACCCATGATAATGATTTGACCCATTCTATGGTTCATTACCTTCTGGCCATTCACAAGTTGAAAGAGTCAAAAGGTTATGCGCGTGTGACTGATATTGCCCATGAAATGGGTTTAACAAAAGGGTCGGTTTCAACCGCCCTGACTAATCTCAAGAAGCGTGAGCTAGTGCTTGAAGATGAGTCAAAATTCCTTTCATTATCTCCAAGCGGTCATGAAGCTGTTCACGGCATTCTATCTTCCCGTACTCTACTTTATTATTTTCTGAAAGATATCATTGGTGTTAACGAAGAAGTTGCCCACAAGGACTCTTGTCTTATGGAGCACTTAATGAGTGCGGAAACCCGTGAGAAGTTCTTCAATTTCATGAAAACCCTCTGTTCAGAAGAAATTAAAAAATCTACTTTTAACACCTCTTTTGATTTTTCACAGTTCGAACATCAGCACGATTTTGAAGAAATTCAAAAAGGTGACTCTTACTTAAAGTCTGAATGAAATTCCTCGTGTTACTGAAAAACAACGATAAAGATTTTAAACGAAATCTTTTGCTCCTGTTTGTTTCCTATTTTTTGGTCATTTTCAATTACCCATTGATCAGGGCATCTACAACCTCTTTATTCTTTGAGGCTTTTGGGGCTAAGTCTTCGCCTCAGGCATGGGCATGGGCCATACTCTTTCTCTCTCTCAGTATTTTTATCTGTAATCGCTTACAGAAATATACCAGCGCCCAGATGGTTTTCGCCTGCGCTAGTGTTTTTTCTGGCATTGTCTTTTTATCTGGGGACCTCAGTGTCTTTGCCGGGAATAAGATGTTTGCTTATCTCTCCTTTATTTGGAAAGAAATCTGCATTGTGATTCAGGTTCATTTGATTCTGGCTTTTTCCAATACCTATTTTAAAAAAGATGATTTCAAAAGATTGATTGGTCCCGTCGGCGCCATTGGGAGTCTAGGTGGAATACTTGGTGGTCTTCTAACCAGTCATCTCAGCAGTTCCTATGGTACTCAGTCAGTTCTTGTGACAGGAGTTATCTTCGTCCTAATTCCGGTGATATCTTTTTGGTTTACCAAAAGGGTAATGAACGACCAAGTTGAGAAACCGAAAAGCCCGGTCGCAAGTCTGGATACACCGGATCTCAAAAAATATGTTATCTACATTTGTGCCATCGTGGCCCTGACTCAATTCATTATTAATATCGCTGATTTTAAATTTAATCTGGCCTTTGAAGCGACAGTACCGACCTCGGATCTTCGAACCAGTTATCTGGGACAAATCTATGCCTGGACTAACGGCTTAAGTTTCATTTTTCAATTTTTATTATTGCCTTTCATACTGCCTTTGGTCAGTGAGAAACGTCTGCATATCTTTATCCCTATTTCTTATTTAATCAGCGTTATCGCTTTGATCATGGGCTCGCAAATAGGTCTCTTTCCAATCGCCATCCTCTACATTTATTTTAAAGCGGCGGATTATTCATTTTTCTCTGCGGCTAAAGAGTTACTTTACCAACCATTAGAACCTGCCCAAAAATACGGTGCGAAATATCTCACTGATATGCTCATGTATAGAAGTTCTAAAGCCTTTATCGCTCTCGTATTGATTTATCTTCAATCTGCTTTCATCCTTGATATGATGATGGTGGGCTTTTTATTGATCTGGATCTTCCTGATTACCAGATTGTTTAAGCTTCACCGTAAACTTTTTTATTAAGGACTCTTATGCAAAACCCTTTACTCCAAAAACCTCAGGCAGCTCATGGGGCTTATCCTTTTGATATCATCAAGCCAGAACACTTCCTTCCGGCCCTAGAAGCCGCGATAGAGAATGCCCGCAAGGGTCTGGAAGATTTTAAAAAGAATTCAGCAACAGACTTTCATCATGTAATTGTTGAAAAGGGCGATATCACCGAACAAGTTGATTACATTGCAGGTATTTTCTTTAACCTACATTCTGCGGAATGCTCTGAGGAACTAGAGAAAATATCTCCACAAATGTCAGAAACATTAACCCGTTTCGGGAACGACATTTCATTGGATCCTATCATCTTTGCTAAGGTTAAAGCCTGCTATGATTCTCGTTTTGGGCAGGGACTTTCTGCTGAAGAAATGATGATCATTGAAAAAACGTATAAATCCTTCGTTCGCAATGGTGCTCTTTTAGCGGATAGTGAAAAAGAAAAGATGCGAACATTGGATGAGAAACTCGCCAAACTGACGTTGAATTTCTCACAGAACGTACTCAAAGCGACGAATGAGTATTTGCTCGAAGTTAAAAATAAATCTGATCTTGATGGGCTCCCGGAGTCATTGATCGAAGCAGCTTCTGAATTAGCTGAGAAAAAAGGCAGGCCAGGTAGCTGGTGCTTCAGTCTTGATGCTCCGATGATTATCCCTTTTCTTACTTACGCTAAAAATCGTGAGTTAAGAAAAACATTGTTTCTGGCAAATGCCTCAAAGGCGTTTAATGATAAATTCGACAATCAAGAGAATCTAAAAGAAATTCTGAAACTTAGAACTGAGCGAGCTAAAATTCTGGGTTTTAATACTCATGCCGATTATGTTCTGGAAGAGCGCATGGCCATGTCTCCTAAGAAGGTCATGGACTTTCTGGAAGAGCTCTATACGAAGGCCAGACCTTATGCTGAGAAAGAGGTTAAAAAACTTCAGGCCCTGGCAAAAGAGCTAGATGATATTACAGATCTACAGCGCTACGATTCTGCTTACTATTCAGAGATCTTGAAAAAGCGTGAATTGAATTTTGACGATGAAATGCTTCGTCCATATTTCAAACTTGAAAATGTGGTAGATGGAATATTTAAAGTAGCGAACAAGCTATATGGACTTACTTTTAAAGAAGTGCACAATGTTCCTAAATATCATGAGGACGTTCGTACGTTTGAAGTCTACGACGAAGATTCAAAATCTTTCGTTGGTCTCTTTTATACCGACTTCTTTCCTCGCCCGACAAAACGTGGTGGCGCCTGGATGTCAGGGATTAAAGAGCAGGGTATGTATCAAGGAAAGATTGAACGTCCACATATCATGATCGTATGTAATTTCACCAAACCCACAAAGACAAAACCTTCACTTCTTTCATTGGATGAGGTTTTAACTCTTTACCATGAATTTGGTCATGCTCTTCATGGTCTTCTTTCAAAAGTTAAATATCGTGATTTGTCTGGGACTAACGTTTACTGGGATTTCGTAGAACTTCCATCTCAGATTATGGAAAATTGGGTAATGGAAAAAGAGTGTCTGGATCTCTTCGCCTATCATTACGAAACTGGTGAGAAACTTTCCAATGATTTAATTGAAAAAATTAAAGCATCCGGTAAGTTCATGGAAGGTCTGGCAACGTTAAGACAATTGTCTTTCGCTTTCCTCGATATGGCCTACCACACAGTTGATCCTTCTACGGTTACAGACATTCCGCAATTTGAGGCGAAGATAGCAGATAAAACTAACTTGTTCCCAAAAATCGAAGGGACAAGTATTTCTACTGCCTTCTCACATATCTTTGCTGGAGGATATTCCGCCGGTTATTACTCCTATAAATGGGCCGAAGTCTTGGATGCAGATGCATTTGAATTCTTCCAAACTTCTGGGATCTTCAACCGCGATGTCGCTAAAAAATTCCGAGAATTTATTCTGGAAAAAGGCGGCACAGAACATCCGATGGAGTTATACAAGCGCTTCCGTGGCCAGGAGCCAGACGTTGGAGCACTCCTTCGTCGGGCCGGTCTTCACTAAAACCTTATCAGCGCTTACTCCACTCATAAAGGGTAGGCGCTGCTTCTTGCGCACCAAAATCAGGATTCATTAAGGCTGTATTTCTAAGAGCCTGATTTCTCGGTAATAAAAAGGCATATTTTTTTAAGCCCATAAAGTACAATGAGCATAGAGATGACTATACCTGAAAAGTTTGAGCGCTACCATGTGACTCAAAGCTGGTTTGCCAAAAATTCTGAAATCTACAGAAGTCCACGACAGCGGGCCCTGGAAATCATTTGTGCAAAAATTTGTGAAGTCATGAGCATCCAGCGTGTAGGTATCTGGATGTATACAGTAAATCGCGACTCTATATTTGAGGAGATGACCCATATTCAAAACGGGCAGCTCACGAAAGGTCAAATTCTTGCTCGTAAAAACTTTCCGATCTATTTCAGCTTCATCGACCAACAACGAGTTGTTGCTAGCAACAATACTCATAAAGATCATGAGGTCTCTGAATTCCTCGATATATACATGAAGCCTCTCGGAATCCAGGCCCTCTTGGATGCACCAATTTTCTCCGATGGAGAAATGATCGGTATACTTTGTTGTGAAGATACTGCAAAGTCCCGTGAATGGGACATACACGATAAAAACTTTGCCGCTACCAGTGCGGATTTCATCGGACGTTTGATTGAAGCCGAAAAACGACATGCTTATGAAAATGAACTCAAGCATCGAATTGATTATCTTGAAAATGATCTTCGTAAGAAGTTAGATGATCTTAAAGAGGCAAAATTAAGTATGGAACTCGCCCTGGAAGGAGCACAGGCAGGGAAGTGGGACTGGGATATCGCCACCAATAAATTGGTACTCAACAAAACCTGGTTTAATCGACTTGGTTATGAGTATGATGAGCTTCCTCAGGTGATGGACTCATTTAAAAAAGTCGTTCATCCTGAGGATTTGCCAAAAGTTCTGGCGGCCCTTGATCTTCACCTTAATAATAAAGTCCCTTTTTATGAAGCTCGTTACCGAATGTTAACCAAAACGGGCGAGGTGCAGTGGTGTATCGATCGGGGATTGATCGTTAAAAAATCACCGGATGGCCACCCTTTAAGAATGATTGGCGTGAACGTTAATATCACTCCGATCATTTTGTTGGAACAATCTCTTATTACATCTCAGAATCAGCTGACCTCGATGATTAGATCTTTACCGACGCCGGTTGCAATGTTTGACAAAGATTTTCGTTATCTGGCCTTCAGCCACCTTTGGGAGCAGGAATGGAGTCAGTTTAGTAGCGTGAAGGTTGGTTCAGGAATCGGCGATGATATTGGTCCCTTTAGAGACCTGTGGATGGATAAGATGAAAGATGCACTGGCCGGAGAAACTCTTAGCCATGATGAAGATTTTATCGCTCTTACATCTGATAACCAGTTATGGCTGAGATGGATTCTGCAACCCTGGAAGCATTCTAATGGAGAAGTCGGTGGCGTAGTTGTCATGGCAGAGAACATTACTCATCGTAAAGAAGCTGATATGCGAATCGCTCAGTCCTCCAAACTCTCAGCATTGGGTGAGATGGCAGGGGGAATCGCTCATGAGATTAATAATCCACTGAGTATTATTAAAGGTTACATTGACCTTCTGAAACGCCACTCTTCGCGTAACACTCTGACGGAAGAAATCATGCTTCAGTACATCAATAAGATGGATCAAACTGTGGGGCGTATCTCTCGTATCGTGAATGGTATGCGACGATTTTCCCGGGAATCTTCCATGGATGAAAAAGTTTCGTACTCACTCAATAAGATCATTGATGAAACTTTGGATATTTGCCTGGAACGGATTCACAATAATGGTACCGCTTTGAATGTGAAATATTTTGAAAGCGAGCCGATGGTCATGTGCCGACCGGTTGAAATTTCCCAAGTTCTGCTCAACCTTATCAATAATGCTTTTCAGGCGATCTCAACTTTTTCACATCCATGGATCAATATTGAATGCCGGGAGTTTGCCGGGTTTTATCAAATCATGGTGGTGGATTGTGGTCCGGGAATTCCGAATTACATAAGGCAAAAGTTGTTTCAGCCCTTCTTCACGACCAAAGACATTGGTGTAGGAACAGGCTTAGGATTAAGTATCTCTCGAGGGATTATCGAAGAACATCATGGCCACTTGATATACGTGAATGAGGCTCCTAATACGACATTTCTGATTGAACTACCGAAGCACCGCAGTTGAGATAGCTGAACTTCGCTTTGAAGTCCCATTGATTTAAATTAAAATCACCTTCTGCTGATCTTTCATCTGAACCACTAAGGAATGTAAAAAAATTTACACCAGTAAGATCCTCCACGTCGTCGATGCTAACGGTGTAACTTTTAAGATCACTGAATGGCAGATCTACATTCATGATAAAGGCGACGCCAACATATTTCTCAGCTTCCTTGCGAAGTATGACTTTGTAAAATTCTAAGGGGACTGAAATTTTTGTAGAACGTCCTATTTGAGTCATATTCCCGCGCAAGATAGGTCCGGTCGCAATCCAGATTTTTTTATAATTAAACGCCCATGCTCGGATCAGATTTTCCAAACCGGCCCACATACCACGATTGAAGTTTGCCGGCTGAGGTGCCATATTGCTCATGAAAAAAGTCTCTTTCATTGCAATCGAATCAAACTTCATATCACCCGCAGGTACCATGTGACCGCGATCAAATCCAGTACCTTGATAATCATCCGGATAGGCACTTCCTAATGTTACCAGTGGATCAATTTTAAAAGAGTTGCTTCGGGAAACGCAGTTTCTCAGATGGAAAGTTTCCAGTTCGTAGGCGACCCAATCGGCTACTTCATGATGATTGTTGTAGCTCAAAGAATAGTATTGATGTTGAATGATTTGCGAAGAGAATGCATACGCGCATTGAAACAGTAAGCAAAAGCCGAGGGTCATTTTCAACATCATGTTGAACCATCCTTGTCATTAATAGGCTACTGAACGAAGGTGATCCTCGTCCAGTGGCAGGATGTTAAAAAGCAAAAAGGTCAATTACTGTTCATACTTCAAGTAGCCGGTTGGGGTAAAATCTTCGATCATAATTGCCCGTTTGCCTGAGATATAGTCCATCAAGATGTCTGCGTCCACAAAACCGGTTTTACGAAATGGGATTACCGGATACTTATCCCCGCCAGCGGCTGTAAATTCCGGCAGGGCCAGTAAGTATTTTTTGTCAGCTTCTACTGTTTGCCCATTAATTTTGAAAGATGTGATTTTCTTTTCTTTAGTATTGGCCACAATTTCGGCTCCACTCATTTGAGGGAAACCGCCAGTACCTTTCATGATGAATAGGACACTTTCAAGATATTTAGTAAGTTCAGCACCTGTCATTTCGGCTATGGCCAGCTGGTTACCAAATGGTAAAATCGTGAGAACTGTTTCATAAGTTATTTTACCTGGCTGAATCGAAGCACGGATACCACCGGAGTTAGATAGGGCCAGGTCAGCTTTAAACTTCTCTTTATAGGCGCGAGTCACCAGGTTACCGAGATTAGTCTCACCATTACGAATGACGGTACTTATACCCATAAGTTCACCGTTCACAGAACCCAACTCAACCGATAGAGAAGCATCACCTTTTTCTTTGAAAGGACGAAGCATCGATTCAACATAAGCATCAGCTTCAATTTTAATTTCTGAAGTTTTCAGATTCACTGGAATGAGTTTGTAGTCTTTAAGTGTGACTTTGTCTTCAGCGATTTCAAGATCTACGCGTCCAACATATTTTCCCCATTCGCTTGCCTGAACAATAAGGGCTCCGTTCTGAATGTCTGGCTGAAAGAGTGGTTTTTGTGTGTGTCCGCCAACAATCAGATCAATCCCATTTACTTGACGAGCAAGAGTCACATCGCCTGGAGCATCGGCACCATGAGTCTCATTGTCATAATGACCCATGTGAGTCAGAGCAATAACGACGTCTGATTCTTTACGCAGAATTGGTACGAGTTTTTTTGCTTCTTCGACAGCCGGTACGAATTTTAAGTGAGCTGTATTCTTTGGATTGGATTTTACCGGGGTGTCTTCTGTTGTGAGTCCAAAAATAGTGACCTTTAGGCCATCAATGTTTTTAGTAATGTGCGAAGGAAAAATCCTTTCACCACTCTCTTTATGATAAATGTTGGCAGAGATAAAGGGGAAGCCGGCCCATTCTTGTTGTTTGACCAGAACGTCAGCGGGCTTATCGAATTCGTGATTTCCTAAAGCCATTACGTCATAACCTAGTAGCGCCATTCCTTTAAAATCCGGCTCAGCATTCTGCATATCAGATTGAGGAATGCCAGTGTTAACATCTCCGGCATCAATCAACAGTACATGTCCGCCATCTTTTTGAATTTCTTTTCTCAGGCGATTGATCAGAGTCGCACGAGGGGCAAGACCCAGCTCACCATCTTTATTTGGCCAGAAACGACCATGATGATCGTTCGTATGGAGGATTGTGAGTTTTACCGTTTTGTTTTTTGCTGAAGTACAGGCTACGGTAGAAACATACATGAGTAGATAAACTAAGATCAATGACTTCATAAATCCTCCAGAATTGAAGATGAAATATCGAAGTGCTGTCTCTATGGCCACTGAAGTTTTAACATCGGAAACATATTCTTTAAGAGAGTCGAAATGCCCCTTGGCCAACTATGAAATAGTAAAAAACTACCCATGATGGAACCTAGCTAAAGTTAGTAAATTCATAGGGATACCTTTTATGCCTTGAGCATTAATGTATAGCCAATCATAGTATAGTTTGATATACCAAACCCATATGACAATCAATCAAGCGCCACTCCATAAGAAGTTAATTATAACTGCATCCAAGAACACAGAACTCTCGGACATTGAATCGCGTTTACTTCACCTCGGCTTCATCGATGGCGAAATGATAACGATCAAAAAGAAAGCACCTTTATTCAAAGAGCCGCTATTGGTTGAAGTGCGTGGCCGGTTGGTTGCCATGAGTTCATCGGAAGCTGAGCTTGTGAACGTTGAGGTAATTGCATGATTCCTCAAATTGCACTGGTTGGAATGCCTAATGTTGGCAAGACCGCGCTCTTTAACAAACTCACAGGTTCTTTTCAAAAAGTTGCTAATTTTCCCGGTGTAACGGTTGAGAAAAAAGTCGGCTGGATTCATGAGGGCGGACAAAAAGTTATGGAGGTCATAGATCTTCCTGGGATCTATTCACTGGATGCTACGACCTTAGATGAAAAAGTGACCAAAGATTTTTTGTTACTTAAAGAGAAAGAACCGACGGCTCAAACGTTTGTTCTGGTTCTAGATGCCACCAATCTTGAGAAGTCTCTTTTTATGGCTTTTCAGCTCAAGCAGTTAGGTTACAAGCTCATCATCGCTTTAAATCTTATGGATGAAGCCAATAAGCGCGGATTAAAAATTGATCTGGAGAAATTCTCACAAGCATTAGAAGCTGAGGTCATACCCACAAGCGCAGCTACTGGTTCGGGTTTAGATTCATTGATTCAAGCGATTAAACGCCATCAAGGTCAAGAACATCTCCAAAAAATATCTCTTCCGGAAAATTTCCAGAAAATCTTCAGATCTGCTGAGTATGTTAATGGAATTTTTAAAAAGATAGATGCTTTATTGAAAGAGGTGACTCTCTCTCCACTCAGGCCTGATACCTTTAGTGAAAAGATTGATTTTTTTGTCCTTCATCCAATAGGTGGAGTGGTGATTCTGATCGTTCTTTTGTTGTTAATGTTTCAGACACTTTTCACCTGGTCTTCACCGCTTTCAGATGGGATTGAAAGTTTGTGCGGATACCTGGGTGAGATCGTCTCACATAATGTGTCTCATCCGCTGGTGAAAAGTTTTTTTGTGGATGGAGTAATAAGTGGAGTCGGTGGAGTGTTGGTATTTCTACCGCAAATTCTTATTCTTTTTCTTTTCATTCAATTTCTCGAAGATGTCGGGTATCTCGGAAGAGCAGCTTTCTTGATGGATTCTTTTATGCGTCGGTTAGGTTTACCGGGTAAATCTGTAATCCCGCTCCTTTCCTCCCATGCCTGTGCCATTCCAGGAATCATGTCAACGCGAGTGATTGATAATTATCGTGAACGTCTTATCACCATGATGGTTATTCCACTTACAACCTGTTCGGCGCGCTTACCGGTGTACGCCGTTCTCATTGGTGCTCTCATCCCTAATACTCCCGTCTTGGGATTGAGTTTTCTTAAGCTTCCAGGCTTGGCACTTTTTGGTCTTTATATGTTGGGCTTTGTTTCCGCTATGATCATGTCTTTGATTTTCAAAAAGACCCTCCCGCAATCATCACCTTCGATGCTTTTAATGGAACTGCCGCCTTACCGTATTCCAAAATTGCTTAACCTTGTTCTTGTTATGAAAAACAAGGGGGCCATCTTTCTTAAAAAAGCTGGCGGGATTATTTTACTGATTAGCATTGTTATATGGACTTTGATTACATTTCCTCAGACCAATGGGGAAAGTGTTATTGAAAATTCTTACGCCGCTTCTATTGGCAGAACCTTTGAGCCCGTTTTTAAACCTCTGGGATTCGACTGGAGAATTACTACAGCCTTGATTCCAAGTATCGGGGCCAGAGAAGTTGTAGTAAGCGCACTTTCGATGGTGCTTTCAATTAAAGAAGGATCTGAAGGTTTTGAAGAAAACATGTCAGCAGCACTGGTTCAGCATTTTGGACTGGGGTCTCTGGTGGCTCTTCTGATCTGGTTTGTTTTTGCCCCTCAATGTATCTCTACATTTGCGGTTATGAAGCGAGAAACCAATGGCTATCTCTGGCCAACAGTAATGGTAGGTTATACTCTGGCGCTGGCCTATTTGTGTGCCTATGTCGCCAGAGTCTTAGTTATGCTTTGGTCTTAACCTGATCCCATGACTTTAATTGCCAGGTTGTGGTCACGATGGCCACTTCTTTTCCATTTTTGTCGCGGATGACTGTTTGCAAGGTTTGCAAATATTTTCCTTCTGCATCCAGCGCTTTTTTCACTTCCTCTCTTTCGATCTGGCGAGGAGAGCAAGTGCCTTCAAGGTCCATTCGACCCTGGTAAGTGTATTTTACATGCAGATCAGAAAGAATCAGTCGATATTTACTGATGCCGAAACTTTTCAAAAGCGACATCCCTGCACAGTATTCGCCGACAGTGGCCATGGCACAGGCATGTACTCCACCCAGATGATTGTGATTCAGCTTTCTGTTTGGAAGTGAGATTCGTACAACATCTTCATTGATTTCTTTGATTTTAAATCCGTGAGGAGCGTTGAACGGAATACCAATCGTCATCACTTTATTTAACGCCATCAAGTTCGTTGTCGTAGGATTCGCAATAAGCTTATCTATCAGATTAAAAGCAAATTTCATACACGCCCCAAGGTCTTAAGTAGGTTTTCTTCTGCCACTTTCATCTCAGATTTTAATCTGTCTACAATGACTTTAATTGGCTCCACTTTGTGAGTGAATTCAATCGAAGATCCAGCGCACCACACTGTTTTATAAGTGGCACTGAAGGCTGCTTTTTCGATAGCTTTCATGCCTTTGTAATAGGTCAGCATCTTGGCGTATTTTTTAATTTGTTTATTTTTATTTAGGAGACTTTCTACCACGTTTTGATCAGTGCCGACTTTTTGCACATAAGGAGTATTGATCACGGTACAGCGGGAACCGGAGAGTTTCGTTGTTACAACAATGTCTTTCGAATCGTAATCCACGCAGGCCTGTTTATAGTCATCACTCACACCGGACTCCGTGGTTGCAATAAAAGGAGAGCCCATGGATAAACCGTCAGCTCCCAAGGCCAGCATGGAAAGAATGCCGGAACCTGTTCCCACACCACCTGCTGAGATAATCGGGA
>JBEIEO010000050.1:0-14673 GCA_040382895.1 Halobacteriovoraceae bacterium | reverse complement strand
TGGTCGTAGGACTTGTGGCCTTAGAACAAGATTCAAAACTAGTTAAAGAAAAAGGACTCATCACTCCGGAAGGAATTGAGATCCATGATAAATCCATGAATGAATTGAAAGTCACTCTGGAATCCATTCTCCAGGACGAAGTCGAGCACGATCTGATCGTGGCCAAAGAGCGCCTGCGTGAATTAGAAGAAAAACACAAAGAGCAAGAAAAACCAGTTGTGGTGAAAGAAGAACCAAAAGACGAGCCGAAAAAAGATGAACCGGTGGTCGTAAAAGAAGAACCGAAAAAGTCTAAAGAAGAAGAGCTTATCTGTGAGCTTGAAGAGAAGAATAAAGTTCTCTCTAAGCAAGTAGATGACCTAATGAAAGAACAAAAGAAAATTATGGATACCATGCTAGGCATGAATCAGATGATGGTTCAAATGAGCCAGCAGATGCAACAACAGCAGCAGCAGCAACAGTCCTACATCCCAAGCTGGATGATGGCCGGAGCTCTGGTGAATCCTCTGCTTCAGTATCCATCGTACATGCCTCAATATCTTCCTCAGCAGACGATCGTGATCAATAATGGTCAGGATCACATGTTCGGCCAGGGTCAGATGGGATCACAAATCATGCAACAGGGTGCATATTCACCACAGTTCCAGATGCCAGGCATGTATCAGCAGCAGCAGGACCCACGCTTTTATGTTCCTGATCACAACCCAGGTAACTTTGGAATGAGCAGCCCGTTCCAATTCAACTTTGGACCGAATCAGTTTAACCAACAGCCAATTCGTACTGCATAAGTCAGGCATGCATAAAAATCGCTCAGCCCATATTAAGGCTGGGCGATATTTTCCGATAACATCTTTGACCTTAGACCCAACCTGCGGGGCTTCATGGAAAAAGATGTAAAACTAGATAAAGAAAAATTACTTATACGTGCCTGCCATAAATGCATGAAAATCACCGAGGCCAATCAAGAAATCGCAAGGTGTTCGCACTGCAACAAAGCGTTCCTTCCCCTGAGATATTTTGAAAAGATTCACGACTTTAAGGGCAAAAGCTGGCAAAAACATTTCTCCGGAGCAGAAGATCTTGAGGATGCAGATTTGATCAAGGGCCTCTTTGTTTTGTGGTGATTTGACGCTCTCTCATGCTAGTTTCAAAGAATGGAACTAACATCTGCCTCAACCACCACTGCCCTTAATCCGGTCATTATCCGATTACTAAAAAAGCGCGGCATCTCTCCTGATCTGATTCAGGAAATGCTGTCGACTAATTTAAAAGACTTGCCGGATCTCACTAACATGATTGATCTGGCGAAAGCTTCTGAGCGCATTATCCGCGCTATAAGTGAGCAGGAAAAAATCGGCATCTATGGTGACTATGACGTAGATGGTACCACTTCCTGCGCTCTCCTTTGGCATTTCTTCCAGATGATCGGTGTCGAAGTTGAAGTCTTTCAACCAAGCAGATTCGTGGAAGGCTATGGCGTGCACGCTTCTTCCATTGATAATGCTGTTGAAAAGAATGTGAAAGTCCTTATAACAGTGGATTGTGGAATTACGGCGACTGCCACAGCAGAATACGCCAAAGGCAAACTCGATTTAATTATCACCGATCACCACACCGATGGCGCTCCTCATATTCCGGAAGCCTTTGCGGTGATCAATCCGTGCCGTCGAGATGAACCAAAAGATTCACCACTTAAAGCTCTGGCCGGTGTAGGTGTCGCCTTTTCTCTGGCCTTGCAGATAAAAAATGACCTAGCGAAGATGGGACGTGAAACTCCTACGCTTTATCCGTTACTGCAATTTGTGGCCATCGGAACCATTTCCGATCTGGCCCGCATGACTCCGCTGAACTTGCGTCTTACTCGGCATGGATTAAAACAAATCCCGACGACTCAATACCCGGGCATCCGTGCGTTCTTTTCACCGGAAGAAATGAAGGCGACTTCGATTCCTTCTGAGCGCATATCTTTCCACGTCGGTCCTCACATTAATTCCAAGGGACGACTGGATCATCCTGAGCGTGCTCTTAAGCAATTGATCGCGAAAGACTTCAATGAAGCTCGTGAGCATTATGCTCACCTCGAACTTGCTAACCGCGATCGCCGGGCCATTCAGGCGGAAGTATTTGCGGAAGCTAAGCAAGACGTCATCGACACCCTCAAGGGCGATGAACTATTGATCAATATTATGTATCGACCACACTGGCATGAAGGTGTCATCGGTATTGTTGCTTCCAAGTTAGTTGAAACTTTCGAGGTCCCCGCCATCGTTTTCACCAACGCCGAGGAAGATGGAGTGATCAAGGCTTCTGCCCGCAGTGCCGGTGAACTCAACATGTTTGAGATGCTGGATCAGTGCAAAGATTTTTTCATCAAGTTTGGTGGGCACAAAGCGGCTGCCGGACTCTCCATGAAAAAAGAAAACTTCGAAGCCTTTAAAGAAAAGATGTACTCTCTTCTTCGTAATATCCCTTTTAATCTTCGCACCAAGGCTTCAGCTTTTGATGTGGAACTGGGGCTGGAAGAAATCAACGCCGGTCTTGTTAAAGACCTGGAGAAACTAGAACCTTTTGGTCCTGGAAATGATAAACCTGTTTTCCGCATGAAGAATGCCCATATTTCTTCTTACCGGATCATGAAAGATGCTCACGTGCGCTGGAGCTTCGGCGCCCCGGGAAATCTAAAAAATACTCTGCAAGGTGTGAGTTTTAATTACATCGGTAAATGGAATGAACCAACCCCGGAAGAACTCTTCAATCTCCAGGCAAAATCAGGTCTGACGGTGCAATTCACACTAGGGATTAATCGCTTCAATGGTAATGAGTCGATTCAGCTGATGGTGGATAAGATCATTCCAGGACAAATAAACTAAAAAAAGGCCCGGTTTCCCGGGCCTTATCATTTAAGCGCGCTTAATTTCTAGAGAATTAATAACTACATCTGTGCGTGGACGATCCATAGCTCCTGTCGGAGTATCGCCGATCTTCTTCACCACATCCATTCCCTTCACCACTTTACCAAATACGGTATGGCGGCCATCCAGGTGCGGAGTTGGCCCCAGAGTAATGAAGAACTGAGAACCGTTGGTACCAGGACCAGCGTTTGCCATAGAAAGAATCCCTTCTGAAGAGTGACGCAGGTTCTTATCAAACTCATCAGCGAAACGGTAACCCGGACCGCCGCGACCTGAACCTTCCGGACATCCACCCTGGATCATGAATCCACGGATCACACGGTGAAAAATAAGTCCGTTATAATATGGACCTTCTTTCACAGTTGGCTGGCGACCTTCGGCAAGATTTACAAAGTTCCAGACAGTTTCCGGAGCTTCTTTATGGAAGAGTTCGATTTCAAAATCACCCATGGTGGTTTTGAAAACTGCAGTCAGACCATTCACTTGTTCTTTGTAATCCACTTTATCTTTTTTCATCATTCCGAACATTCAAATCCCCTTATGGTAGTAGTTCTGAGGTTGGTTTATTTTTATAGGTAACGATATTAATTTTTATGTCTTTGCCCAGAAGCTCTGATAGCTCCAGCGCCAACCCCGGCCGGAGCTGAAATTTTGAATCAAAGGGCGAGAGCCACTCAGCCGTTAGAAGATAGAATCCAGTTTCCTCCAGTTGCTCCTGAGTCACCCATTGATTGAGACTCTGCCGGGTGTGGCAGCTGGAAAATAGAAGCGGAAGTTTTTCATCAAAGTTTCCGGAACGAGCAAGTTTTTTGAGTTCTTCGGCAGGAAAACTTTCAAACCAGATCACGTCCACTTCTGTGACTGGTGGAAGTTTCAGCTGGCGTACACCACCTCTGACTTGTTCTAGGGTATTAGAAAAAAAGCTCGCTTCTTCCATCGGTTTTAGAAATCGCAAAGCTGTGGAGCGGAAATAGTTTTCTAAGCGCTCGTTGTACTGGGCCTGAAGTTCCACCATCTGCAGGTAATTCAACTGATAGGCTTCACGGATTTTTGAGAAATCCATATAAGCAAAGGAAACATTCTTAAAACAGCCACCTTCGCTTGAGAAGTTAGACCACTTGGGAAGCTCCGCTAGAAAAAACTGCTCCACACCGGAAGTCCGGTAAGCGCTACTTTCCATATCTTTAAGAGTCGGCTGACTTCGGCAACTAATGAGTGCCAGCAGGACTAAACAACTTAAATATTTCATTCTCAATACCTTTAATCATTTCTAAGTCTTTATTCCAATCACTCAACACGGACAATTGCGCCGAGAAAAAGCCTTTCTCCTGGAGATCGAGGTAGTTTTCCATTTGAGTTTTCTGCATTCTGGTGGCCACCAAAATACGATCAACGCCGATGGTTTTTAATTCCAGGGCATTGTTTTCCGGCTGCTTCAGGCCAGCTCGAAAATCAGGCTTCTCGAGAGTCAGAAACAAGCGACGCTTATCGATCAACTGATCGACAGCGGTAGCATTGTGGCCGGAGAAATAAACCAGTCGTGGAATGGGCTCAACTGGTTTCGGCTTCTTGGCCTGGATAAAATCATCCAGCTCCTGCCACTCACGTAGCTTATGATGAAACTCATTCACGTCTTTTTGGAATTCTTCTTCCATATAACTGAAGAGGTCACTCAATTCATTTTTTAATGTGGATGATTTTAAAACAGCTTCAAAAGGAGTGGCTTCGGTGCTCACGACAAATAAGCGCGAGCGCTGATCCTTGAGCCAGTCTTTGAGACTCACGGTCAGAAGTGCCGCCAGTTCTCCTGAACCCACGATGGCAAGCTCTCTTACATCCTGAGGATCCTGATTAATCTTGTGGGCTTCTTTCAAGGCATTCCAGCCATAAAGCAACTGATCCTTAGAAACTCTTGATTCACCCAGCGCTCTTCCAGTCACCGCTAAAGAGGTGCTTTGAGTGGCACGGCGAAGATCAATCACCAGATCAAAGTCTTCATACATTTCTATATTGGATTGCAGCGAGGTTTTAAATTCTTCCGTCAAACGCTCGTAGGTTTCTGGATTCGTCGCTTGCTGCTCTTTAATAAAATCTTCCGGATTTACCTGAAAGATCAAACGAAACAAATCAAAGAAGCGTGACTTCCCTTCAATCTGCTCAGAAGGTGCCACATACCTTTTGGACATGCTGATAACTTCGTGAGTGCGCACTTTTTGTTCCGCGGCCAGTAATCCGGCCAGCGGAGCGTAGTAACTCTTCTTCCAATCCTGAAATTTAAACGATGATGAGGCGTAAGTCCCACCGATGCTTTTAAGCAACTGCAGACCTTCGTCAGTGACGAATGCTTTGGAGTCTAATTGAGCTTCTAAGAAAAGTTCAGTCTCTTCTTCAGGAGCATTAAACCAGGTCAAAGAAGCCCCATGGAGATGAAATCTCAGAGCGGTTTCTAATGCCTGCGGTGATGAACCAAGTATGGCCAGCTTCATAAATAAAAAGACCTCCAAAGGAGGTCTTTATGCTAGCAAAAAACTTTTAAGAGAGCGATGTTTTAAAGGAAGTAAACCTTGGAGTTTGTATGGTCCACACACGAGAATTCAGCGTATTGGTAGATGAATTCAATGAAATGCGACAGGGCCTTGAAACTCGGCAAAGACGTATCAAATTCTCCCCCTAGACGTAACCATGCATCACCCTGTTGATCCACATATTCAGACGCGTGGCGAACAGTCACCATGGCCGGAATGTAAGTCCCTTTGGTGAAGAAAAGTTTAAGTTCAATTTCTTTACCGTTGGTGAAAGTGGCTTTGTTGGCCTTAGAAAATGGAAGTTGTAGCTGACAGCCATCTTTGGAAATATCCAAAAGTTTTATGGGAAGGCTCGTGCCCTGATCATCTACGACGGTATAAACACCTAGAAATTCCTGGAAAACCACGCGCTCAAACGAACGACGTTTTTGCTCAATGGTCTCTTTTCTTTTCTGGTTAAAATCGACAACTTTTTTATCATCAGACATGGCTTCTCCTCGGTCTAGTCATCACCCTATCGGAACAGACCGGGCAGAGACTTAAGGAAAAACCCTAGAGGACAATTCTTTCCAGTTCATTGATGACTTCCGGGGCCATCAATTGGTGAGCAAGACGCTCAAAATGATCGGTGAGATCGGTGATTTGGACTTTGATTTGGCGCTTACCTGACCCTTTGACTAGGACTTTGTCCGCAAACATACCGGCTAGTTTTTCGGCCAGCACATCCCCCGACTCGACTAAGTTGACCTGAGGACCCAGCACTTTACGGAAATCCCCTTTCAGGACCGGATAGTGTGTACAACCCAAAATAACTGTGGAGTATTGTTTTTGCAAAATCTCTTTGAGATAGCGGCGGGCCACCAGCTCAGTGATCTCATCATTGGCCATCCCCTCTTCCACTAGAGGAACAAGCAACGGGCATGCCTGCTCCACCACTTCCACTTCCGGCGCCAGGCGCTTAAGAGTATCGTGGTAAGCGTGAGAGCGGATGGTAGCAGAAGTTCCCAGCACGGCAATTTTGTTATCCGCGCTGACACTTAAAGCAGCCGCCGCCCCAGGTTCAATTACATTTAAAAGTGGAATGCCTTCAAAATTATCCTCACCTAAAAACACGGTAGAGGCAGAGTTACAGGCAATGATCATCGCCTTCACGTTTTGTTTTTTTAGGTAGGACAGAATCTGCTGTCCATAACGACGAATGGTTTCTGGGGATTTATTTCCATATGGGAGTCGGGCAATGTCACCTATGTAGCAAAAAGATTCATGCGGAAATTTCTGAGAGAGAACTTTCAGAACTGTAAGTCCACCTAAACCTGAATCAAAAATACCGATCATAATTTATCTTCTGGTAAGAATATCTTTGATCTTCCCTACGCGCTCAAGATTTTTTAAGAGTTCCGGAGAAAGAAGACCTGACTGTGTCAGCAGTTTATCATTTAGCAGGACTTTCAAAAAGTCTTTTTCCCACAAAGGAGCGTAATGAGTTTTAGAGGCAGAACGTGCGATGTCCATGGCGACTCTCAATCCTTTAGGCTCAATGTCCGGGAAAGCCTTCAGCGCATCATCATTGGTCACGACCGTTGGATGCTCCAGGCTTTCAGTAAGTTTTTTTCCCACCTGAGAGTATTCAGGAATGGAATAATCCAGGGCTTTAAGTAGAACTTTGGTTTCTACTTCCGGCACTTTTACTTTCTTACGTTTAAGACCTGCGAGTTCTGAATAAAGATCCAAGAGTTCTCCATAGGTCGCGACGTCCGGACCACCAATTTCAAGGATCTCATGGCCCTTCACTTCCCGCTGCATAGAGGCTTCAAGATATTTTAATAAATCACTCAGGGCAATCGGCTGACAAGGCTGATTCAATAACTTGAACTGTGGGCGGAAAGGCAAACGTTCAGCAATCGCCTTCACCATTTCAAATGAAAGCGACCCTTCACCCAAAACAATGCTGGCACGAAACTCAGTGGTGTTTAAACCACTGACACCAAGAATAGAGCCTGTCAGGTGGCGGGAGCGAAGATGAGGTGAGAGTGTGGGAGTTTTTGGCCCAAGACCTCCCAGATAAATTATATCGGCATTGGTGGAGCGAATCCAGTTAATGAAGTTCACCGCTGCCAGGGCTTCCAGGTATTCAAATTTATCAGAGCCTTCTTTCATCCCGTGCACAAGATAAAAAGCTTTTTCCGTTTTCTTTAATTTCGGAAGAGACTCAGGATCCAGAAGATCGCCTTCAATCCAATGCACTTTCTTATGCGGGTGTTTGATATTATCTTTCGATCTCACAAGTGCTGTGACTTCATGCCCGGCCTCAAGCAGATGATCAATCAGAGCATTTCCTACAAAACCATTGGCGCCGGTGATCAGAACTTTCATGTCAGAATCCTCTTTTCAGAAATTATGTGCCACTTAAGATGTTCGCCGAAAGCCTTCATGACAATTAAATGGAGAATCGCCTGAGACCAACGGTACACAAACCATGGAAGTGCGGGCCTGAACTCATGGATAGCGGCCATGACGTATTTTCGATCCAGCACTTCTCTGAATTCTAATCTGCCGCGAACCTGCTTACCTGCCAAGAGTCCACCCACAATGTAGAGCAATTGTCTGTCAGGAGAACTACGCTCGTGACTTTTTTGCAAAATCAGAAGTTTTATATTGGGTTGAAAGAGATAGAAGGTACAACGATCACCTTCAATCAAAACTTTAATCAAGGTTGAAAAGAAAGTCGGAAGCCAATTAAAATACTCTTGTGCCACCCACTCGGCATTCTTTCTATTAGGTAGAACCAGACGCTGGATCGATCGCACATCTTTTTCAACTGGAGTAAATCCTTTAAAGCGCTCAACTTGCTCTGATTTCAATGAGTATTCCAGGGCCTGATCAAGACCGGTTTGAATTTCTTCAGGATAGGGCCATTGGTGTTCAGCACCCGCAATCATCTGATGACGAAGACTCAGTACTAACGGATACACCAGATCTTTCGGCACACCGGTAATCAGAGATACCCAGTAGCGAGACAACCACAGGGGAATAATATTCAAAGTAAAAAGCGTTCTATTTTTTTTGATCTTAGCCGCTGCTCGCTGAATAAGCCCCTGGTAGGTAACAATTTCCGGCCCACCCATATCGTAAATGGCGCCTTGAATTTTTTCATCCGAGAGCACACGTTTAAGGGCTTTAATAATATCTTTTAAAGCAATCGGCTGAGAGAGCGTTTTAGTCCATGCCGGGCAAATCATCACCGGGAGTCTGCGAATCAGACGCTCGAGAATGGTAAACGATGATCCATGGGGACCGATGATAAGACCCGCACGCAACACGGTGGTTTTAATCGAGGAATGGCGGAAGGTTTCTTCCACTTCCAGGCGGCTGCGCAGATGCCAGGAGAGATCTTCAGTATAAGGAATCATGCCACCCAGATAAATAATATGTTTGAGATGGTGGTGTTGAGCTGCCCGCACAAAGTTATCGGCCATGATCAGATCAAAATCGTAAAACGTCCCCTGAGACAGAGAAGCCGAAGGAAGCATGGAATGGACTAGATAGTAAGCCGATTGGCAACCCACCATGGCTTGGTCAATGTCTCGTAAAGAGAAAAGGTCGCATTTAGCCCAATGGACCCGAGGATGCTGAGATTTTTTCTGAGAACGTGACAGTGCCACGATCTCGATGTCCTCATCCTGTAGCAAGTAATCAATTAACGCACGACCAATAAAGCCACTGGCGCCTGCGATAAGGATTTTTCTCATTTAAATCCCTGGCGAATGTTTCGTCGAGTGTAGCATAATCGGGAGATGATTTTGATGAGAATTTTGCCTGGAGTTCTTAAAGAGTTGCTAAAGCATGTGCCGACGGTGCTCTTTGAAGCCGTGGACTGGGGTGTTTTGGCCCATGAATTGCCAAAACTGTCGCGCCGACTCATTCAAAAAGAAGGTTATCAGGAACTTTTTGAGCAGCATCAAACCTTCTTAAAGCCATTTGACATCCACCTAAAAGAAAATATCCATAATCATTTGGACCTGAAGCATGATTTATGGTCCTCTGAAAAAGTCTTAACCTTGTATTTCGCCCAACTTTTCTCACCTCATGGACTTTTCTTAGACCTGAGGCCTAATCACTTTGAAGTCGCTAAACCCTTACTCAATTATCATCCTTCCGGCTTATGGACGAAATTCAGTGAAGAGTTCTCTCAAGGTCTGGCGGAAATTTATGACGGCTTCTATCTCGGAAAAGATGAACTCTTTAATAGTGGTCTGATTAAACTGGGATTAAGTTCTCCGAACTGGCCACAAAAAGACCGTGAAGAACTGGCGCAACTTTTCAAAAGTCATTTCGGATCTTCAGTGAATCAGGAAATGAGTTTTGAGCTCGAGAGCTTTAAAGCGTCTCTGGTCAATATCACCCACTTCCTGCTTGAAAAGAAAGTCAAAATTTCTAACGATTTTCTCTACCTTGGAATTTATCTCGTCACTCTTTACTCAGCTCTGGAAAAATCCCGGGTGCGGATCAACGTAAAGAACATCTACATGGATGTCCGGGCGAAGGTTAATGGCGCAACAGCTTCCTAGTATCAGTGAAATCATAAATGATTTTTTCAGTCAGAGGTTTAAGCTCATAAGCTTCATGAGAAGTGGCAACTCCGACTATGGCACATCCAGCATTCTTTCCAGATTCAAGACCGGCAAGAGAATCTTCAAATACCACACATTGAGATGGCGGTAGTTCAAGTTTCATACAACACTTGAGATAAACCTCCGGATGGGGTTTGCCTTTAAGCACCTGAGATCCATCTACAATTTCATGAAAATATTTTCTTAAAAATAATCCATCCAACACGAAGTCCACGTTGGCGGTGGGAGCAGAAGTTCCCAGTGCTACTTTGAAGCGTCTTCGATGCAGGAACTCAAGAAAATCAATGAGACCTTTCATCGGCTTCATATCAGCGGCGTAAAGTTCTTTGTAGAGGCCTTCTTTTTCCTCTGCGTAGGCATCAATCTGATCCTGACTGATCTCTCCGAAGATCATTTTGAATAGATCGAAATTGGTCTTACCGTTGAATTGATCTCGATAGATTTGAGCATCCAGTTTGAAGTTATGGTTTTTGGCAAATTCCATCCAGGCCTGAAAGTGGTACTTATGGTTATCCACCACCACGCCATCCATATCGAAAATAAAACCTTTGAAGTCACTCATATTATCACCGTCATAAAGAGATTTAATTTTACTCCTTTATAGTCCAAAGACTAAAATATGACTATGATTCAATTTCGTACAGCGACTCTGAAAGACACCCTTGAACTCTCAAAGCTTGTGAATTCTGCCTATCGCGGCGATTACGCAAAGAAAGGTTGGACTACGGAAGCAGACCTTTTAGATGGTCAGCGAACCGATGATGAAGCGCTAAATGAGATTATTTCAACGCCATTAAACCAGATTGAACTGGCGATGAATGAGAAAGATCAAATGATTGGAAGCATTCATATCCGACGGGAACTTCCAGACACACTCTATTTTGGCATGCTAACCGTGGAGCCTGCGGTCCAGACTCAAGGTATTGGTAAACAATTACTTCAGCACATTGAAGCGCTCGCACGTCGAGAACATTTAAACTTCATTCGCATGACGGTACTACCTCAGAGAAAAGAGCTCATCAATTTCTATGAAAGAAGAGGCTTCAAAGCCACTGGCAAAAGTGAAGACTTTCCAGTGGATTCAAGGTACGGGATTGCCAAGGTTGAAGGGCTGATACTGATGGAATACATCAAAACGTTATAGATTATTTTTTCTTTCGCACCAAAAAGATCTTCAGTGGAGTCTTCATCGCAATTTTCAGTTTGTTGAAACCTGTGCGAACCAGCTTAAACTCTAGATTCTTCTTTTCCAGATTATGATAAAGGTTAAAGTTCCCCGGATTGGCCCGGCCACTGTTGTGATGATGATAATTTTCCATGAACTGGACTTATCACCTGGGAAGGACTTCGACAATGGATCCGCTCCAGGAGACCTGTAAAAAGGTAAGGATCAAGGGGAAAAGTGTCTACTTTTTAGACACCTGCCTAGTGAATGTTAATTCTTAAGTGATTAAACGCGCTTTACTGGGTGCATAAACTGGCATCGCTCTTGCTCTATATCCCTTATATACAGGGGATAACACATGAAAAGACTATTATTTCTTTCGATGATCCTTTCTTTGCCAGCTGCTGCTCAGGTGACTATAGACGAACTCTGCGGTGGTAAAGAGCCTGCCAGTGCCGTCCCAACTCCTAAATCGGGATCGGTAAAACTTCAGGCCATCGGTAGCGACAAATTTGTCATCATGGACAACGGGTTTTGTGCTGAATATCTCAAACAAAGAGAACAAGAAAAAGTCGTTAAAAACGTTGAAGCGATTTCTAAACCAATCATTCTTAACGGTCAGATTTGTGAAGAATCCCAGATTCAACAGCCAGTAACGAATCCACCGGTTAAAACTGATTCTGATAAGTGGAAACTGCGACTCTACGCCAGTCACTCATTCACCACTTATTTTGATACTGATATGAAAATTCAATCTACTCGATACAACATAGAGGTCAAAGATTATAAATGGGCCGAGCGTGGTTCAAGAGAGTTTTTTACATGGGAGACGATGACAGCACCGGGAAATAACCCGGCACAAATCATTGATGAGCCAACCAATACGTTTGTCGTGAGCCTTGAAAAAGATGGCCATGAATTTTTCCTTTCTGCTTTCCATCCAAAGTTTCTCCAACACAACAAGGTGGTTGAGATGACTGGAACCATTGACGGGCATCAAGTGATTCCGGTACAGCCCCTGAACACAGAATTTTATGGTTACACCCATACACCAGGTGAAAGTAAACTTCTACGCAACCAGAACACTCATAAACAGATGATCTTTGAAGTTGGCTATGGCCATCGCTTCAACTTACTCGATTCGAAATTCGGAAAACTCACTTACGTTCCGGCCGTCGGAGTTGGCGTAACTGTAGGTGAAAACCTCACAGTGGTAGTTAAAGAAGGTCAGTGGTGGGAATTTGATGAGAGCCTGGATAAACATGGCGTACAGGGTTTTGGTGGTTCAGTAACAAACCGCCTTGAGTACACAACTCGCAATCAAAAATTTGGTGTCTTCTATGAGAATAAACTTGGTTACTACAAACAAAAACATGGCTTCCTTGACGGAACTCAAGAATATGACCTTAAGTTTATGGGAAACAGCGTGGGAATGACTTTCATGCTCTATAATCCAAAGAATAAGAAGAAAAAACCGGTATCAGGACTCTAATAAATAATCGGCGCTCCCTTAAAGAGGGAGCGCTAAATGAATCTGATAATTAAATGATGATCATTTTAAAGACGTGATTGCCTTCACCGTTTCCATCGCTGCCACACTCTCTAAAAAAAGAGGTCACAAGATACATTCCTGCTGCTAAATTGTGAGTCATAAATTCAATTTCTTTGGTTTCATTTTCTTCCATAACTCCCTCGTAAAGATGTCCCCGCCCCGGTTTAACTCCCGAGACGACATCTACCCCAACGGTCTGTCCGGCCATGTTCACTAGGGTGAATTTCACGTCTTTGCAGAACTGATGTGAAGTCAACCTTGCGGTCATATTCTTGCCTTTCTGCTGCGGACTAGGGAATGCCCAAACCTCCATCGAAGCCGTCTCACCTCTGTGCGTATTGTAGTTGTAGACCGTATCGCGATCCCGGAACTTAATACACTTTTTAGGATCATCCTTTTTGGTACAACGAGTATAAGTTTTTACGTAATCGATAATGTGTTTGGTGGTCTTAAAATTATTGATGTCAGGTTTGTACTCTCTACGTTTATTTTCAGCGCGCTCGATAGTGGTGTTAAGGATCCAATAAAATGCGTGGTTCGGGATCCGTGCCGGGTGCTTGAAGCGATCATCCAGTTCATCGGCCGAATAGTTGGTGCCATTTCCGGAGTGATACTTAGACCGAATCATGTCATCTTTGAAAACGGTGTGAATCACATCATCATCAAAAAGAAATTTCACGTAATTTGGTGTCCACTCCACACTATAACGATGATATTCGGTTGTGATAGTGCGTGATTTTCCATAGTCACCACTATTTCCTGCGATGTTCTGGTTACAATCTCCTGTGATCAGCCCACCTTTATACTTTTTGCCTTCCTGATCGGCCCACATCTCCATGATGTCGATTTCACCGCTAAAAGGCCAACCACATCTTTGTCCATAATCATTGGTGTCGGGCTCTTCATTGGGCAACAACCAGTGAGCAGGCCATGTGCCCGGGCCACCAGGAAGAATAGCACGAACTTCAAAGCGACCATACTCCTGAGCAAAGCCCATTTTTTTTCCACGATTATCATGAATTTTGCTGTTAACAGCTCCGGAAATGAATGGGCATTTTTTGGTGTAGTTTTCCCAATTCGCTTCCGGATCCTGGAACTTTCGTTTGCAATCAATTTCATTCCCAGACCACTGGCTGCGGGAAGCATACAGAATCAGATTTCCGTTTTTCACTTCCACCTGCGAAGGATTTAGCGCGTTGATACCTTTCGTTTCCGGCGCATCGAAATCCATCCAATTGTAGAGGTCGTAGACTCGCCAGTTACACTTATTGAGGTTGCGAAGCTGGGCATGGTATTCGGGTTTGCAATCTTTCTGAGTCCAATACTGTACCAGGCACTGAGGTGGCAGGTCGAAACAGTCACTGGAGACGCCACGAGATATCGCAGCATCACGACCTTCAAATTCCTCGACGAAGGTTTCTTTCCAACCGTACTGAGTAACATCTTCGGCCGCCGGACCGCGGGAGGGCGCTTGGTCAGAAGTCTTCCCAAAGAAGACGATCATGGCCAACAGAATGAAAGAGAACGAAAACCATTTCATTAAAGGCTCATCGTACAAATTAAGTCAGGACTAAAGAGTTTCATACCTGAGCAAAATCATGGTTTTTAACTCAAAAACGTGGGAAAACATTCATATGTTCCACAAGATAGCCATCTCCGTCTTGGCCGCCATCGAAACCCTCACCATGCTTCCCCTCTTATTCTGGGGTATGTACTCCATTATCAGCTCAGCTTCGCTGAAGAATTTCAGTACCGCTGAGATGATGCTAACAATGTTGTTGGGGGTTGGTTATGCAGCAGCTGTTCTGTTAGGCGCTTATAAAGCGACCCAAAACATACATCGACCAGGAAGGGCCTATATCATTCTACTCATCCCGCTGGTGATTGC
>JBEIEO010000049.1:0-14787 GCA_040382895.1 Halobacteriovoraceae bacterium | reverse complement strand
TAACATCTTTTACAAGAATTTTGGCATATGTCAGAGCATTCCCATAATTCCACTGACCCAAATCGAGATTCACCATTCGTGTCCAGGTCCCAGTGTTGATGAAAATGGTGCCATCATTGAAGATACGAAATGATGGGTTATGAGTATGACCAACAATTAACACCCTGGCTTCCGGATGTTTTTCAAAATACTGTCGGGTAATAGTTTCAAAATCCTGGAATAATTCAAGCTCTCTGAAAAGGTCCTGAAAAACTTGAGAAAGACTCTTTTTCATCATATAAAAATGCCAGAATCTCACCATGACAAAGTAGTAGATATTCGAGAGCATGAAGCGCAATGTGAAGAAGGTATCAAACAATATACCATGAATGAGAAAGTGCTTAATAGGTCTCACTGCATTGATGTAGCTGCGTTCTTGCTTGTACTTATTGATAACGTTGGTGACGTAGTAAGACCCCCAGGGAGGGTTGAAGTATTTTTCACCGGTCAAAGTTTCAATCACTGAGTTTTCCTGATCAAACTCATGGGCCCTTTCGTACTGGTGACCATGAATGATGGAAACTCCCTTTGTAGGAACATGATTAGATATGGAGTTGGAAAGTGTGACTTTGTAACCATCGGCTCCAAAAAAGTCCAGGAACTCTTTTTTGAGTGATTCAAACACAAATTCTGCATCGTGATTTCCAATGATATAAACGATTCGCTTATCTCTACCCGAGACGAAACGTTTAAGCGCTTCCATGACACCGGGATGGGCCTGCATGATCATTTTGAGCTTTGCCAGAGCGGCTTTCTCACTCCAGAACTCATCATCGTAGTATTCAACGTAAGGCACTGCCAGAAAGTCGAGAAAATCTCCGTTGATCACCAGCTCAACCGGAATATCCAGGTAATCACCATTTGAGTAGTAATTCAGGAAATCTATAAGTTCATTGTCATAATGAAAATCCTCGAGAAGATTTCTCTTCCCCTTGATCATCTTGCCTGCACTTAGGTGCAGGTCGGAGATAACCAGAATAACTTTCTGAACATTATTCTTTTGATGGGATTTCATAAGCCTTTTTACCGAAAATTAGCTCAGCTTCCTGAAAAGCCGGACTAACTGGAACGAAATAAACATTTGAAGAGGTTTTATTCTCGATTTCAACAGATTCAGTCTGACCGCTTTTAACAGAGATGTACTTCAAGAGCTTTCCCTGAACGATGAATTTTCCCAGCTGATCAGAAAGAGAACGATTTTCTACCAGCACAGAAAAGACTTTTTTTCTTTTCTCAGGTGCATTTACTGAAAGGCTCCGGTCATTGATCTGCACAACGAATGTTTCAGGCTTGACCTGGGCCCAGGCGCCGGCAACCAACATCCATAAGACAACGAGCAACTTCATAACATGAACCTCAGATCCGTGAGTTTTTTGATCTCATCCCTTAGTCGGGCAGCTTCTTCAAACCTCAGTTCTTTAGAAGCTTCTTTCATCATCTGCTTTAACTCTAATATTTTAGCATCAATTGCTTCAGGAGTAAGAGCTTCGTTGGAATTTTCCTTATTCCGCCCTTTTTTATCAGTTTTCTTCACCCCTCGAAGGACTTCGATTACCCCTCCACTTACCTTCTTTAAAACGGTCACAGGAGTGATTCCATGTTTGGCGTTGTATTCGATTTGTTTGTCCCGGCGCTCAGATGTGACTCTCATAGCCTCTTCAATACTAGGGGTTTTTCGAAAACCATAGAGAATCACCCTTCCTTCGGAATTTCGGGCTGCTCGACCAATGGTCTGAACCAGAGAGCGGGTTGATCGCAAAAATCCTTCCTTATCGGCATCCAGAATACCCACCAAGGCTACCTCCGGAATATCCAATCCTTCTCGCAGGAGATTGATGCCAACCAGGATATCAAATTCTCCTAATCGAAGGTCACGAATAATCTCCATTCTCTCGAGAGTATCAATTTCTGAGTGAAGATATTTAATCCGCATGCCCACCCCTTTGTAAAAAGAGGTGAGCTCTTCGGCTAGCCGTTTGGTCAGAGTCGTCACTAAAACACGATGTCCTTGAGAGATAGCCCGCTTGGCCTCAACCAGCATATCATCAACCTGATTTTTAGCATCCTTAAACTCAATGACCGGATCCAGTAATCCTGTTGGTCGAATGATCTGTTCAACGTATTCACCGTTTGTTTGTCTTAATTCATAATCGGCCGGGGTTGCCGACACGAAAAGCACCTGATCCATCTTTCCTTCAAACTCAGGGAAATTCAGCGGACGGTTGTCCAGCGCACTGGGAAGACGGAAACCGTAATCCACAAGGGTTTGCTTACGAGCACGGTCACCTTTGTACATCCCACCCACCTGAGGCACAGTTACGTGAGACTCATCGATGATCATCAGAAAATCTTTTTTGAAGTAATCGATCAGTGTCGGTGGTGGATCACCAGGCATACCACCTGACATATGACGGGAGTAATTTTCGATACCCGGACAAAATCCCATTTCTTCCAGCATTTCAAGATCCAGAAGGGTCCGCTGTTGCAGCCGTTGAGCTTCCACTAACTTATTCTGAGACTTTAATTCTGTAAGTCTTTCCCGCAATTCGATCTTGATCTGCTCAATGGCAATTTTTAATTTATCTCTGCCAACGACATAGTGAGATTTTGGATAGATATCAATCCGATTTAATGACTGCAGAACCTTTCCGCGCATAGGATCGACAATGAAAATTCCATCAATAACATCGTCAAAAAATTCGATTCTAACAACATTTGACTCTTCGTAGGCCGGAAACACCTCTACCACATCACCACGCACCCTGAATGTACCCCGGTGAAAGTCCACGTCGTTTCGCTGATACTGAATGGCCACTAACCGCCGTAATAATTCATCGCGATCAAATTTATCCTGCGTGAATAACATAATACGCTGATTGAAGTATTCTTCGGGAGCACCGATACCATAGATACAGCTCACTGATGCGACAACGATAACATCCTCACGATCAAACAGTGATCTAGTTGCCGAGTGTCTCAGCTTTTCAATCTCATCATTAATGGCGGAATCTTTTTCAATGTAAGTATCTGAACCTGGCATGTATGCCTCAGGCTGATAGTAATCATAGTAAGAAACGAAGTATTCCACAGCATTGTGAGGAAAAAACTCTTTGAACTCAGCAAACAATTGAGCGGCCAGAGTTTTATTTGGCGCCAGGATTAAGGTCTTTTTACCTAAGCGCTGAATGACATTTGCCATGGCAAAAGTTTTACCTGATCCGGTTACACCCAAAAGGGTCTGAAATGGTTTCTTTTGCTGGAAGGCCTTGGTGATTTGCTTAATCGCTACCGGCTGATCTCCGGTAGGTTTATAGGCCGACTCTAGGGTGAATTTAGTTGTCATTATTTAAATCTTGCCAAAATGGTTAGGGTTGTTGGAAATTAGTCTAAAGTTCAAAGTCTAGGATAGTCTTATGGGTATGATGCTTCTCCGCATCACAACAAATTATCACGCCTACAATTCACCAGTATACCCTATTCTTTTTCAGTTTCCTTTAATCAAATATTCAACTCATTGCATAGACTCTCAGGAGGATAATGATCAAGCATTTCCTATCACTCGCTAGTTTCTCCGATCACGATCTGCTTTCCCTTATTCACAGGGGCCATTTCTTTTTTCTTCACCAAAATCAACCCGATAAAATCAATCATCTCCTAAAAGATAAAGTTTTCGCGAATGTGTTCTATGAACCGTCGACTAGGACCCGTTGTTCTTTTGAAATCGCAGTGAAAAGACTCGGTGGCGAGGTCATCAATTTTGTCCCGGAAAACTCAAGTGTGAAAAAAGGCGAAACGGTCTATGACACTTTAAAAACACTGGAAAGCCTGGGAGTTGATGGCATAATCTTCCGACATGCAGATGATCACATCCTAGAACAGTTACAACCTTACCTCAAAACGCCTTTGATAAACGCTGGAGCAGGTAAACACGAACATCCCACTCAGGGTTTATTGGATCTACTAACACTCCAGCAAGAATTTGGGAAATTAGCAGGACTGAAAGTCGCAATTTGCGGTGATATTAAACATTCCCGAGTAGCTGGCTCTCTGATGGTAGCCGCGAAAAAATTTGGTATGGAAATTTACTTTTGCGGTCCTGAAAGCTTACTACCAACAGTAACTGATAAGTTCATTAGGAAGGCTTCATTTGACGAAATTCTTCCAGATGTCGATGCTGTGATGATGCTCAGAATTCAGCTGGAACGTCATGAAGGTCTGGAGCTGGATGCAGGCTCTTATCATCATCAGTTTGGTATGAATCAGCGTCGACTGGAACTGATGCAAAAACACGCTATCATCCTCCATCCCGGTCCTTTTAACCGGGGAGTAGAAATTTCTGATGAAATGGTGGAGCACCCACAATCTCGAATCTTTAAGCAGATGACCAATGGAGTGGCCGCCAGAATGGCCGTTTTGGAATGGACTTTAAATGGGAGAAAGATATGAAACAAATTAAACTCGTTCTCGAGACAGGAGAAGAGTACATTGGAGAATCCATTGGTCACGACCTGGAGAATATCTATTCCCTCGGTGAACTGGTTTTCAATACCAGCATGACCGGCTATCAGGAAATACTTTCTGACCCTTCTTATTGTGACCAAATGGTGGTGATGACTTACCCACTGATTGGTAACTACGGAGTAAATAAAGATGACTTTGAATCCCTGAGTCCAGCGCTTAAAGGGTTTGTGGTACGGGAATGCGCCGAACAGGGTTCCAACTGGAGAAACGAATACTCACTTCGCGAACTTCTAAAGCGCTTTAAAATTCCTGGAATTGCCGGCATCGATACCAGAGAGCTGACAAAAAAATCCGGGATCGCGGTGTGATGAAAGCTGTCCTGGTACCTTTGAACTATCCATCTCACAACATTCAACTCCTTCTCTCCCGGGCAATGGGAAATGATCAGATTGCCCGCGTTTCAACTAAAAACCCTATCCATTTTCCTGGTGAAGGCAAACGCATTGTCATGATGGATTTTGGATACAAGAAGAATATTTTGCGATCACTCCTGCGACGAAATTGCGATGTAGTAGTCGTTCCCTGGAACACTTCTACCGAGATGATACAAAGTTATCGCCCGGAAGGAATACTGCTTTCAAATGGTCCGGGAAATCCTAAAGATGTGCCGGAAGTTCTTCCAGTTATCCGGGATCTGCAAAAAATATATCCTATGTTCAGTATCTGCATGGGCCATCAGCTTTTTGCTCTGGCAAACGGAGCCGATACGGAAAAACTGAAATTTGGACACAGAGGAGCAAATCATCCAGTAAAAGACTTGAAACTCAACAAAGTTTTTATGAGTTCACAGAATCACGGCTACTCCGTAATCCCGGCTTCAGTTAATAAATCGAATCTTGAAGTCAGTCAGGTCAATATCAATGACTCTTCAGTTGAAGGTCTTCGACATAAAAGTTTGCCGGCATTCTCGGTTCAGTACCATCCGGAAGCTTGCCCGGGACCGGAAGATACAGGTTGGTTGTTCGATGAATTCTTAGCAAGCATAAGGAATTAATATGCCAGTAAATCCAAATCTTAAAAAAGTACTCGTCATCGGTTCTGGCCCTATCGTCATTGGACAAGCTGCGGAGTTTGATTATTCTGGGACTCAGGCAGTAAAGTCACTGATTGAAGAAGGTATGGAAGTAGTGCTGGTTAACTCTAACCCTGCCACTATCATGACCGACAAAGAGACTGCTCACAAAGTTTACATCGAACCATTGACCAAAGAATTTCTGTTAAAAATCATCCACAAAGAAAAACCTGATGGGATTCTCCCGACTCTAGGTGGCCAGACGGCTTTAAATCTGGCGGTGAAACTTGAAGAAGAAGGTCATCTGAAACGACTGGGAGTTCAGCTCATGGGTTGTAAAGTTGATACCATTCAAAAAGCTGAAGATCGTAAGCTCTTCAAAGAACTTATGCAACAAATTGGGGAGCCGGTTCCAGAAAGCCGTATTGTAACCTCCGTTGAAGAGTCGCTAGAATTTGCTAATAAAATTGGCTATCCCTTGATCATCCGCCCAGCTTTTACTTTAGGTGGGACTGGAGGCGGTATCGCTCAGAATGAAGCTGAACTCATCACGATTTCAACTTCTGGGCTGGCAGCATCTCCTATTCAGCAGTGCCTGATTGAGCGCTCGATTGCAGGATTCAAAGAAGTTGAATACGAAGTGATTCGCGACAGTAAAGATAACTGCATCATCGTCTGTAACATGGAAAACATCGATCCAGTAGGAGTTCATACCGGTGACTCCATCGTGGTCGCCCCAAGCCAGACACTTAGTGATAAAGAATACCAAATTTTAAGAAGCTCTGCTTTGAAGATCATCCGCTCTTTAAAAATTGAAGGAGGGTGTAACGTCCAATACGCCATGGATCCGCACTCCTTTCAATATTATGTGATTGAAGTGAACCCACGAGTTTCCCGTTCATCAGCACTTGCCTCCAAAGCTACTGGGTACCCGATTGCCAAGATTGCAGCCAAAATCTCACTTGGCTTAACACTGGATGAGATCATCAATCCGGTCACCAAAAAAACCTTCGCTTGCTTTGAACCAGCACTAGATTACGTGGTATCAAAAATACCTCGCTGGCCTTTTGATAAATTTGCCAGTGCCAACCGTCGTCTCGGAACCCAGATGAAGGCCACCGGAGAAGTCATGGCCTTGGGAAGAACACTTGAGGAATCGCTACTCAAAGCCGTTCGGTCTCTTGAAGTGGGACTTTATCATTTAGAGCTACCCTCACTTAAAGATAAGTCGCTGGATGAAATTAAAACGAAAATTCTTAAGCAGGATGATGAGCGACTTTTTGCCGTTGCCGAAGGTCTGAGGAGCGGAATCAGCGCGAAGGAGATCAATGATCTGACCAAGATTGATTTTTTCTTCCTGGCAAAGATTGAAAACATCATCCGCATGGAAAAGAAGCTTCAGGAAAAGGGCAAAACTCCTGAAACCATCAAAGAAGCCAAACGTCTGGGTTTCTGTGATAAGTATCTTGCCCGGATTTTCAATGAGAAAGAAAAAGATTTCTTCGAATGGAGAAAGAAGAATAACATCATGCCAGTGTTTAAAATGGTAGATACCTGTGCCGGAGAATTCGAATCTAGCACACCTTATTATTACTCTTCTTATGAGTCTCAAGATGAAGTGCTCGAATCGAATAAGAAAAAAGTGGTGGTTCTAGGTTCAGGTCCTATCCGGATTGGGCAGGGAATTGAATTCGACTATGCCACAGTTCATGCGATCGAAGCCATCCGCGCCATGGGGTACGAAGCCATCGTCATTAACAACAACCCGGAAACCGTCTCAACTGATTTTAGTACTTCAGATCGCCTGTACTTTGAACCGTTAACCGTAGAAGACGTCATGCATGTCCTGGAACGTGAAAAACCAATCGGAGTTGTCGTTCAGTTCGGGGGACAGACTGCCATCAACCTGGCCAAGCCTCTTTCAGAGCGTGGTGTGACAATACTTGGAACATCAGTCGATGACATCGATCGGGCCGAAGATCGCAAACGTTTTGAAGCTTTACTCCGCAGCCTGGATATCGCTCAACCACTCGGTGTGACAGTGACATCTATGGATGAAGCGGTTGAAAAGTCCGCACACCTTGGTTTCCCGGTGATCGTGCGCCCATCTTATGTCCTAGGAGGACGTGCGATGGAAATTGTCTATAACGAGGATGAGCTCACGGATTACATGAAACGGGCAGTACAAGTGAATCCAGAGCATCCGGTCCTTATCGATCGCTATATGATTGGGCGGGAGATGGAAGTGGATGCTATATGTGATGGCGAAACGGTATTCATTCCAGGAATCATGGAGCACATTGAAAAAGCTGGAGTCCACTCTGGTGACTCAATCGCTGTTTACCCACCTCAGACCGTTTCTCAAGACATACTGGATCGACTGGCGAGCACCACTCTATCCATCACTCGGGCACTTAACATAAAGGGATTAATTAACCTGCAATTTGTGATCTATCAGGGTGATGTGTTTGTCCTTGAAGTGAATCCTCGCTCATCTCGAACCGTCCCGTTTCTCTCAAAGGTAACAGGTGTTCAGATGGCCAAGATCGCCACCCGCGCCTTGATGGGAGAAAGCCTTATGAGTCAGGGATATTTCCATGGAGCTCTCAAACCAAAAGACGATATTGCTGTGAAAGCTCCGGTATTTTCCTTTGCTAAACTTTCCGATGTCGAAATTGCACTAGGGCCTGAAATGAAGTCCACTGGTGAAGTTATGGGCAAAGACAAGGTTTTTGAAAAAGCTTTGCATAAAGCCTTCGTAGCAGCGGGAGTTGTCATTCCTGACTCAGGAACCATTCTCGCCACTCTTAACGATATGGATAAAGAAGAAGGTTTAAGACTTTTCAAGCGCTTTCACAATATTGGTTTTGACTTCGTCGCAACTGCCGGCACAGCAAAACTTTTAAAAGATGCTGGCATACACGTGAAGACAATTGATCGCATCGGCCAATCGGAAAACGATATTTTAAAAGAAATCCGATCCGGCCGGATCTCTCTGATTATCAACACGATCTCTAAAGGTAAAAACGTTGAGTCGGATGGATTTAAAATGCGACGGTGTGCGGTTGAGCGAGGGTTACTGTGTCTTACTTCACTTGATACGACGGAAGCACTTCTTAAGACTATTGAGCGCAATACATACACAATGGAGCCTTTGGCATGATTCCAGCGGAAAAAATCATTGTCGCTCTAGACACCCAGGATGACAAAAAAGTCGAAGCTCTGTTCAAGGCCCTCTCGGGTGAACATGTTTGGATCAAGATTGGTATGGAGGCTTTCTATACCTTTGGCCCAGATGTCGTCTTCGATGCTCATGACAAAGGTTTTAAAATTTTTCTGGACCTCAAGCTTCACGATATTCCTAACACCGTTGCTAATGGGCTTAAAACCCTGGCGCGGCTTCCGGTAGATATGATGAACGTCCACGCTGCTGGCGGGAAAGAAATGATGATGAGGAGTCTTGATGCTTTAAGCTCTCACCCCAAGCGTCCCTTGCTGATTGCGGTAACTCAGTTAACTAGCACCTCAGAAGCTCAGATGCAAACAGACCAAAAAATCTCAACAACTCTTGCCGAATCGGTTCTCAACTATGCTCGTATAACCAAAGAGGCAGGCTTTGACGGTGTGGTATCCTCCCCCCTGGAAGTTGGTCTGATCAAACAAGAATTGGGGGAAAACTTTATAACCGTCACTCCCGGCATACGTCCCAAAGATTATGCTAGTGATGACCAAAAAAGAATCACCACTCCCCTGGAAGCTCTCAAAATGGGGACGGATTTTATGGTTATTGGCCGGCCAATAACTGAAAGTTCAGATCCAAAACTTGCATTGAAAAATATTTTAGAAGGTAAATAGAAATGAATGATGCTCAAACTGTTGCCAAAATTCTTTTAGCTGAGAAAGCGGTTTTCCTAAGACCCCATGAACCTTTCACCTGGACCTCCGGAATAAAGTCCCCGGTCTACTGCGATAATCGCCTGTTAATTTCTACCGTTGAATCCCGCCAACAGATAGTGAAAGCCTTTTGCCGCAAGATCGAAGCCCTGAAACCACAATACATTGCAGGTACGGCCACCGCGGGAATTCCCTGGGCTGCCTGGATTGCCTATGACATGAAACTCCCGATGATTTATGTTCGTAGTTCTTCCAAGGAGCATGGTCGCCAGAATGCGATCGAAGGCTCTGCTCCTGCAGGTTCAAGTTGTGTCCTGATTGAGGATCTGATCTCGACCGGCAAGAGTTCCATCGCTGCAGCTCAAAAGTTGCAGGAAGCGGATCTGAAGGTGCTTAAAGTCATGAGTATCTTTACTTATGGATTTTCTGAAGTCGACAGCCTTTTTCTCAAGGCCGGATTAGAATTTGAGTCACTTTCAAACTTTGATTTCTTGGCGCGGGTCGCCTATGATGATAAAGTTTTAGACTCAAAGACCCTGGACCAGGTTCTGGAATGGAGAAAAAGCGTTGTATTCCCATGAATGAAATAAACTATAAAAATCAAAAACTACAATTTTCGAAATTAGACATTGCAACAGTTGCAAAAAAACACAAAACACCATTTTTCCTCTACTCCGAGGAGATTCTCACGCAAAACTATCTGCAGTTTGCTTTAGGAGCTGAGGCGGCTGGTCTGGTTGATCCATTGGTTTGTTTTGCACTTAAATCAAATCCCAATCGTGAACTGGTCAAGATTCTGGCAAAACTAGGTTCAGGAGCTGACATTGTATCTGGTGGCGAGCTAAAAAGGGCTATTGAAGCCGGCATCCCGGCTGAAAAAATTGTTTTCTCTGGCGTTGGCAAGACCGAAGAGGAGATCATCTACGCTCTGAAACTCAAAGGGAATTTGAATTCCTTTAACGTAGAATCACTTGAAGAATTAGAACTCATCAATCACTGTGCTAAGCGTTTGAAGAAGAAAGCTCGCATCTGCTTCCGTCTTAATCCAGTAGTGCAGCCTAAGACGCATAAATATATTTCAACCGGAAATAAAACCCACAAGTTCGGGATGCTCGAAAAAGACATTTTGGGATGTCTGGGTGACAAGAAGTACTGGAGCCACTCACTATTAGTTGGCCTCTCTGTCCATATTGGAAGTCAGCTCCTGGATTTAAATGCCACCAAAAAGGCACTTCACCGACTCTGTGAAGTCGGTTTAAGGACCAATGCTCCTCTGGAATTTCTTGATGTCGGGGGAGGTCTGGGAGTGGACTATCACCCAGATGAAAGCTTGAAGCTTCCTCGCATCGATACCTACATGGAGATCATCGCTTCGACTTTTGAAAAACATTTTTATTCAAAGTCTGAACTTCGACCTCGCGTGGTATTTGAGCCGGGAAGACGAATTGTGGCCAAGGCCGGAATTTTTGTGATGAAAGTTTTGCGCAATAAGGTCTCTGAGGATAATCATTTTGTGATCGTTGACGGTGGTATGAATGATTTCATGCGACCATCACTCTATGGTGCCTTCCATGCTCTGATTCCTGTAAAAGAAGCGAAGGCCAGTAAAGAGTGTCACGTGGTTGGACCCATTTGTGAAACATCAGATTGTTTTGGCTCAAATCGGCTGCTTCCACCGCTTAAATCCGGGGATTTGATTATTCTGAAAGATACCGGTGCTTACGGATACAGCATGGGCTCCAACTATAACCTGCGCGGTCGTCCGCTGGAACTTTTGATTGATAAAAAGAAGAAATTGAAAGTAATTAACAAGGCCCAGGATTATTCAGAACTGACTTAGTTTGTGTAAATTCTAAAACCTAGTGATGTGTTCCAGGCGCCCCCGTCAAAGGTAGCGTAGTTAAATCTCTCGATTTGAACAAAGAGTGAAGTATTGCTTCCATCGAAAATAACATAACCTGCTCCCAAATTAAAACCTTCGGATGTAGATCCTTCCTTAAGATCGTACTCATCCTCTGCACCCGCCTGAGATACGGGGCTAAACTCTTCGCCAAAAGACTGATCAATCTTATGAGTGGAGTAACCCATCCGGGCATAGAAAGCTTTACTCAAATAAAAGTTGAGACTAAAAGAAAGCGTGGTCTGCTCATGGTTGAGGGAATTATCAACTCCATCATGCGCGAGGTCCGCAGTACCTGAAGCCTTAAGTAAAGATACTTCAAACTCAAAATAATTTTTGCGCATTCCAATACCACCGCCGTAGGAATAACCGACAGGAGTTACGTTATTGGCGTCAGTGGCTTCCTGATTTAAAACAAAGTATCCGCCCTGACCGAGTACATAGAGCTGGGCCTGGGCAGGGAGCGAAACTAAAATTGTCAGGAATAAAAGCAACTTGTGCACGTATTTAAACCTTTTAATGAGTATAGCAGGAGACCAAAATTATTAAAGAAACGGAAATAATTGCACCATTGGACCGATGGGCCCCCTATGAAACAATCTATCTATGGGAAAGTTATCAACTTCTGTCTTATTCATTTCTCTCTTATTCGCTTCCGCTGGCTGCCTGATCAAGGAAAGCCCTAAGGCGACCTCCTCCGATCTTTTGGTCGCGCGAGGTGATATCGTTGTGGCTTCTCTTACTTCAGATTCTTTGGTGGTATTCAGTCCTGATGGAACGTTTAAAAGAGTCCTCTATACTCTTCCCAATACTGTCGGAGATGCCATTGCAGGTTTGGCATGGAATTCTTCAACAAATGAACTACTGGTTTCAATTGATGGAACTCCAGATCGCATCGAAGCTGTCTCAGTCGTTACCGGTCAGGCCCGGAACTTTTATAATAACACTAACTTTTTCACAGGAACTCCCCTTGCCGCTGGAGAACTGCGGGATACAGGAGATATTGTTGTGTCGGAAGGTGCTACCATCGAGCGTTTTTCCAGTAATGGGCAGCGCGAGACCTATACGACCATCTGGCCTACCAGCGTCTTTACAAATGCCCAGGCAATTGTGGGACTCTCAAGTGGACAATGGCTTGCATGCTCTTCTACCGCAGGATTACGCCTGATGAATGACTCCACAACTTCTCTGGCAGCGGTTGCAACCGCCACTGGAGCCATCGCTGGAACAACCGCAACCTTCGGTTGCGGTGAACTTTCGAACGGGAATATTATTGTGGCCTGGAACGGAACCACGGATACCATACAAACTTATAGCTCTACGCTTACTGGTGCAACAACTGTGTACAGTAATACGGGTGTGATCGGAGATCCGCGAGGATTAGCAGTAGGTGAAAATGATGAAGTCTACGTTTCAGATGGAACTCGTAACGTGATCGTCGAAATTGATGTGGCCACAGGTTCAGTCGTCAATGAATTCGGACTTGCCTATTTGAATGGTCCAAGATCACTTATTGTCATACCAGAATTTAATTAAGATCAAAAAAAAAGGGCCCAAATCGGGCCCTTCTCATTTCGCCAAGAAAGACTTAGCGAATTTTATAAATCAGAGTTTTTGAAGTCTCAAGATCTTCACCGAACTGAGCTCGGTTAAGAAGACTGCCAGAAGCCTTAAAGAAAGCTTTAGCGGTCAGACTATATTTACCATCTCTAAGGGTAACACCTAGTTTTTCAACATTAACGTTTGCAGCTGAACCAGCATTGTTCGCATTGAGAATGATTTCAGAGCTGTCTAGTTCACGATCAAATAGAGTCTCATCAGAAGCGAGAGCTTTCTTCTTAACAACATTCAAAGAGAAACCGATGTTGGTGCGATTCTCAACCGGACCAAGATTGAACTTAAGAACTGAATCTTCCATAGAGATACTGGTCATCTTAAGTGATTTTAGAATCGGAGTAGCTTCGATGAGTTCGATTGCGTATAGACCATCAATGAACTTCACAGAACCATTGATGCGAGCACGAACGTCTTGCTTCTTAAGTACGTTGAAGAATTTCTTTGAACCGACGGTTGAGATTGATAGTTCATCCCCACGAAGAGTAATAACAAACTTCTCACCTGGAGTTGTGGCTTCAGCCATTTTAGTGACATCAACCAAAACGCGGGCATCAACGTCGAAGTCTTTCACTTCGTATGGGACCTGAACTGTTTGAGTACAAGGATAGGCAACCTGACGATAGATCGGCTGGCGGTAGCAGTTAGTTGGACCTGGACCTGGGTATGGACGAGGGCCAGGATAACCACCGCCATTACAGATTGTGCGATAACCTACGATCTCTGTGCGGAAGCAAGTTGTTTGGCGCTGTTCATAGCGATATTCAGTGTGCGTTTTTTCAGCTCTTAATAGAAGCTCAACAGAATTCTGAGTTCCATCATACGTGAAAGTTTTAACATCAGTTGTAGAAGCAACTGAAGCTAATGAAAGGGCGAGTGACAATAGTCCTACGATCATTTTCATTGAGGTCTCCTGGTTTAATAAAACGTGGGCGTTTCTACCACCAAGAATATCCTGCTGCAATCAGAGTGAGTATAGTCTGTAAGGGATTGTAAAAAATACTATGGAAGCCGGTGCCAAAAAGGCACTGCCCTTATCCCTGTATTTTCCAATTGGTAGAGCCGTCCGGGTTATCCTTCAGGACGATCTTTTTCGCTGTGAGCTCATTTCTAATCTCATCGGCACGGGTCCAATTTTTAGAGGCTTTGGCCACCTTGCGCTCTTCAATCAATTGCTCAACCCAGGCAGCGTCTACGCCGGAAGAAGATGTATCCTGATCCAGCTTGTTGAGCTTCTCCAGTACCGCTTCAGGATTGACATTAATAAGGCCTAGGGCATCTGATAAATATTTATTGATGGCATGAACTTGCTTCAAAGACGCATCAGTCAGCTGGTCTTTGTTGGCCTTCACAAAGCGAAGAAAGGAGAAGTACTGCCCAAGAGCACCAGCCGAATTGAAATCGTTGGCCAACTCTTCCTGCATCTTTTCCAGGGTCTTGGCGATCTCAGGATCACATTCCCCTACTCTCGAAGCTTTATAAGTTTTGGCTTCAATCGCAAAATCATGAATCCTTCTGACTTCATCTACCGCCCGCTGAAGCACTTCATCCGTCCATTCCAGGCGTGCGCGATAATGAACTGACAGCAGTACGTGGCGCAGAACCTGTCCGCCAAACTTGTTAACAAAATCACGGATCTTAATCACGTTGCCCAGAGACTTACTCATCTTCTCAGAGCCAAAATTTAAGAACTCATTATGGGCCCAGTTATTACAAAAAGGGCACTTGTTGGCGGCTTCAGACTGAGCAATTTCATTTTCATGGTGAGGAAACATCAGATCCACACCACCATGATGAAGATCCAGTG
>JBEIEO010000048.1:0-14791 GCA_040382895.1 Halobacteriovoraceae bacterium | reverse complement strand
GGCTCGGTTGTCCCACAGGATTTATCTTTGTTCCTCGCAACTCAAATTACGTAGAAGAGGCTTTTTGTGTCGCCAAATTCGAAATGAAAAATGATGGAGCAGGAGTTGCTGTTTCTCTGGCCGCAGGACAGCCATGGGCAAGCATCAATCGCGCCAATGCAATTACTGAATGCCAAAACCTGGGAACAGGTTATGACCTCATCACCAATGCTCAATGGCAGACTATTGCCCGCAACATCGAAGCTCAAGCACAGAACTGGAGCAGTAATCAAGTGGGCCTAGGCTTTTTAAATGAAGGCCATTCGGATGCTTCACCAGGAGCAACACTTGCCATTGCAGATGAAACAGATCCTTTCAATGGGACAGGTCAGACTAATGGAGATCAGAAGCGAACTCATGTTTTGAGTAATAATCAGACTATCTGGGACTTCTCTGGAAACGTCTGGGAGTGGGTGAAAGATGATAATGCTACTAACTATGGTGTAGATGCGTTTTTCTATCAGATTACCGATATCACCCATCCGAATGCAGGGACACTGAATGATGGTGTCTCACGTCGAGTGAAAAGCCAGTTTGGCCCGTTGGGAGATTATACTTCTCTCAGCACAACTCCGTTCGGACATTTGGGACGTGCGTTCATCTCAACTGTCAATGGTGGGGTGGTTCGCGGAGGCAGTTACATTGATTATGCAACCAATGCTGCGACTAATGAGGAAGGCGGTATTTTCTCGGTAAACACCCAGTATTCTGTGTTGGCGACAGAAGCACGGATTGGTTACCGCTGCGTGTATCAACCCTAAAACAAAAAATGTTCAGCTAGCGTGCTCCAAACATCGCTCTTCCAGAGGTTTACCTTAGCGCAGGGATATATTCATGACGTTAAGGTTTGAATCATTCCATCGACAAGTGTGATCTTTCGTCTCGCGATGGCTGCAAAATCTACATCATGAGTTACGTAGATAATAGTTGTGCCCTTCTCTCGATTGAACTTTTTGAAGAGCTCCATGATGATCATCCCGTTGCCAGAGTCCAGGTTTCCAGTTGGCTCATCGGCGAAGAGATATTTCGGTTCCATCACCAGCGCGCGGGCAATGGCCAGACGCTGTTGTTCACCACCTGAGAGTTCACCCGGATAGCGATGCTCTTTGCCTTCAAGGCCCACCGTTTTTATAAGTTCAAGGGCAAACTTCCTTCGCTGTTCAACTTCATTAGCTTTTCGTGCAGGTAGCAGGACATTTTCAATCGCTGTAAGCTCTGCCAACAAATAATGGAATTGAAACACAAAACCGATATTGCGATTTCTCAATTGATAAATTTCTTCTGGCTTGAAGTCATGCAACGTTTTACGGTCATAAAAGACCTCACCCTCCGTAGGATTATCCAGGGTAGACATGATATAGAGGAGTGTACTTTTCCCGGATCCGGATTTCCCAACAAGTGAAACGAATTCACCATCCTCAATAGTGAGATTGATACCTGTGAGAACCGGCGCAGGAGTATTGGGGAAACGTTTGATAATATTTTTGACCTCAATCATTGGCCACCTGAACGAATGATTTCCATCGGCTCAAGCTTTCCACCAGCACGGGCAGGTATGATAGAAGAAACAATAGCCGTGATGACAGCAATTCCGAACGCTTTTATGTAAATGATGGGGCTGAATGATATAATCATCAGGTTTCCGGGGCCACTCATACGACCTGGTACTACTTCAATATGCGACATGATGTTACAAATAATAAATCCTAGAATGAGACCGATGGCACCGCCTAAAATTCCCAGCATCATACCCTGGTTAAAAAATAATCTCACAATATCCTTAGGAGAAAATCCCATAGATCTGAGGATGGCAATATCTCGTCGCTTCTGATTCACCAGAATGCTAAGGATGTTATAGATCCCAAACCCTGCGACGATGATAATAGAAACCGTCATCGAATTGCGGACAATATCCTGAGTTTTAAATACCGAGAGGATGGCAGCGGATGATTCCTGCCAGGAGAGTACCTTATCCCGGGCATTGGTTTTCCAGGATTCTGCTTTATTTTTTGCAAGATCAGGATCAAAAAGTTTCACTGCAACATCAGTTATCTCACTTGGAGTGCCTCTCAGCTTCTGAGCATCGGCCAGAGAAATGAAAGAAGTCCCTTCATCTATCGTTTTAATGCCGGTCTCAAACGAACCGACGATCTTAAAAGCTTGGGGGAGTCCGTTTCCGGTAGAGATGAGGATCGTTTCATTGAGACGGGTGCCCATAAGTTCCATGAGCTTGGTTCCCATAATGATACGATTCCCGGAATTTCCCATATCTTTAAAACTTCCCGACTTCATGTAGTTTTCAATATTGGTGACTTTCATTTGGCGCTCATATTGTGAGCCAATGATTCTACCTACTCGGGTAATTTTATTTTGAGTATAAATGACTTGGGCCACTACCTGTGGTGAATAGGCGGCCACGTCTTTATCTGCATCTAGTTTATTGAACCAACCTAAAGGGTACTCGATACGGGTAGAATCTTTTCTACCGGAGGGTGGTATCTGCCAGAAGACATGTGCGGCTCCTGGATAGGATGCCATCTCTTCTGAAGTAAGAACTTCTTCACGTGCCGAAATACGAATGTGAGCTTCATTGTTAACTAACTGCTCTAACATGTAAGATTGAAATCCCAGCATCATTCCCGAGATGGCAACATAGGCCGCAGATCCGATAGTGATCCCTAGAAGAATCAGCAAGCTCTGCTTTTTACGGGCCATCAATTGACGAATGCTTAAAAACATCATGGGAGTATAATCTCGTCCGAAGGAGAAAGTTCTGGGGAGAGTATTTCTGTTTTCGTCTCATCCGCCAGTCCCATCTGAACTTTTAATTTTTGTTTTTTATCATTTCGTTTAATCAGTACATGTCCGTTAGCGATAGCCTTGGTGGGAATCAGTAAAACATTTTGTTTTCTCGCCACTTCAAAGGCTACGTCTGCTGACATTCCAGGCAGAACACCTGGTGGCCACTCATTAAGCATCACTTTAGCCACGAATTGATCATTCTTAGGATAAATGCTGGAGATTGCTCCGAAAAGTTTCTTGTTCCGGAAAAATTCAAAAGTAATTTCCGCTTTTACGCCTTTACTTAAACGCATGGCCGCCTGTTGCTCAAGAGAAACTTCCAGATACATATGCTTAAGATCTATAACGGAAAGAATCAAGGATTGTGGAAAAAGATTTTCTCTGATGGTGACCGGGATATCAGTCACTTTCCCATCAAAAGGTGCTTTGTAGACTGAACCTTGGTCCGTGATGAAGAGATTATCACCTCTTTTAACATCCTGACCTTCAGTCACAAAAAACTCAGCGACTGAGGAAACGATGGCAGCTTTCGCGTGATAGGTTTGTTCAGATTTGATGATACCTAGGCCATAAACGGCCTCAACGATGTCCCCTTGAATTGGGTGAACAGTTTCTTTGCGGCAACCAAGGAGAACAATAAACAACAACAAGAAGTAGGTTTTCATCCAAAAAAAGTAGCATAAAAAATCTCAAAACAAGATGATTTTGCACAGGGTTTACCATTTGACCTTGTTCTATGCTATTTTGATTCTATGCCATTGTTATTCATCCTCTTTTTTAGTCACTGTTTATTTGCACAGGTCGTTAAACCCGGGGCGCATGACCACTGTCAAAATTTTGCGGAACTTGCCGCCAAAAACGTTGCAGGAAAAGACTACAAGATAGAAGTCAAGGACCGGAACTCAAAGATTCTAGTGATGGCCTTCCATGGCGGATTTATCGAGCCAGGTACCACAGAACTGGCCAGGGCCATCGTCGGAGAAGAGTTGAGCTATTATGGATTTGAAGGATTGGTGGACAGTGAGACAGATGAAGCCTCCTACACCTCATCACTGCTTCACTTAACCAGTTCTAAATTTGATGAACCTCTTCTTATGAAATTGGCATTAGCTAAAGAATTTTGTCTTGCTATTCATGGCTTCGGAGGAGTTGAAGCTGATTTTTGTATTGGGGGGACCAATGTCGATCAGCGAAGACAAATAACGGAAAATCTTTCAAAAGCTTTTCCAGATTTAAAGAGCTGCGAACTTTGTTGCAACCCTTTCAATGGTACTTCTCTCAAAAACCCTGTTAACCGCTGTCTCAAACGAGGTGTACAAATTGAAATATCTCCTCGGGCACGAAAGCAAATCTTGAGGGACGCTAAGTTTCGCAAGGATGTTGCTGGGAGCTTACGAAAGGCTCTGTTGGTCGAGCCATAAATAATCAAGTTCTTGTTTTTACTTTTTGTAGGCGTCATTCCTGGATTTCTAATTTTTCCATCAAAGTATGCCATCTGATTGATGAACAAAAGTTCTTCCGCTCTCGCTCTATGAGAGAAAGTTATAGACCGCTGCAAGAGCTGAAAAATCGGCACTAATCAAAAGAAAAAATCATTTGGTTATGAAACGCCATAGCGACTATTCCTGGAAGCGATTGGCCAATAAAGCAGCTGTTCTTTGATAAGCTTGAGAGATTTTCAGTTTTAAATTCAGTTGCTGAAGATTCTACGTCTACTAAGACTCCATGAAACTGTGCCCCGATAGTGAAGTCGCCAAAACCTGCTGGTAGTTTTAAAAATCTTGCAGGATTGTATGAAAACACCTGTACCAATCTCTGGCTTGAGATTCTTCCCTCCTGCCACGCCTTGATTAATACTTTAATTGTGGTTTCTAGGCCCAATGTCCCATATGCCGCATCATCAAATGTTCCAGATTTTCTTTCTTTTTCGTGAGGAGCATGATCGGTTGCTACAAAGTCGATGGCTCCATCAATGAGAGCATCCCAAAGTGCTTTTTGATCATTTTCACTCCGGATAGGAGGATTCATCTTAAAGGAAAGATTCGTTTCTGAAATATCATTCACGTTAAAGTAAAGGTGATGAGGACTAACTTCTGCAGTGACTTTCAGTCCTTCATTTTTGGCATCTCTAACTAAATCCACCGTTTTACGACTTGATACGTGCAGAACATGGTAGCGAGCATCGGGGTATTTTCGTAACTTACTCATGTCCCTCTCAACCATCTGCCACTCGACTTCTTCCGGGTAGGGAGTGAGGCTTAACTTTTTTTGTACAGGGCCAGGTGCTAAAATACCTCCATGAGTGAGGAATTCAGCATGTTGGAGCAGCGGCACATTGAGATCTTGCAACATTGAAAAAGCCTGATCCATAACTTCGTTACTTTGAACACCAAGACCATCGTTAGTGAATGCCGCCACTCCAGCATCAACAAGCTCATAAAAATTTGTAAGCTGAGATGAATCTAGGTTTTTTGTGATTGCGGCCGACCACAGAACCTTTACTCCGTGATCCGTTTCAGACTGTCTTACTTCTTCTTTTGCCTTCAATAATACGTCTAAACTATCTATGACTGGAGAGGTATTTGGCATCGTTAGAATTGCTGAGTAGCCACCCTTCAAAGCAGCACGCAAGCCCGTGAAAGCCGTCTCTTTATTGCTCTGGCCAGGAACGCGTAAATGAGTCTGTGCATCCACTCCGCAGGGAATCAATGCGAAACCCCTTCCGTCGATGCGATCTCCTTCAAATGGGATTGAAGGCGCTAAATCATGTAGGTGACCGTCTTTTATAAGTAAATTCATTCGAGTCGGCGCAGAGAAAGCAGACCATACGGAGACGTTTTCGATGAGATAGTATGAACTCTTTTGACAATTAAGTGGCATCTTTTATTCCAGTTTATTTAGTTATTATTATGGATTACAGAAATCGCAACAACCTGGATCAGCGAAAACTTTCCCATCTGACCGAAGCCTTTCTTCAACGAGCCCGCAAGCTTTGCATTTTAAAACTTCTTTTTCTGCTAGGCGAGTGGGCGCTCCACATTGTTCGCACTCAAGACCCGGAACTATTTCATCAATAACGAACCCGGGCAGGGAGCAGCTTGGACAAAAGGAATTTAATGCCTTGAGGAGCAGTTTGCCCGCTTCATAAATCGCCATACGTCTTCGCTCATTATGGCATGCACGCATATCGGTTTTTAGAACTATCTTTTTCTCTGGTGCAATCGCAGCACAAGCCGCCATCGCTTCATAAACCTGCTCACTCTTATGTAGGCCTTTAAAGATCGGCTCTAGCAAATTTTCCGGATGAATGATAAGTCGGTTTTCCGGAAAATTGACTTTGTTGAAAAAATCTTCGACCCCTTGTTGTGAGGTAAAAAAATCTTCTGCAATAAGGGGATTTAAATCTAAAAATTCTGCATATAATTCGGTCTTATTTGAACGATGCCAAAACAAAAGAGATTCTAGTCCTGTTTGAAAAAAGCCGAGAATCGGATGAGGCCCAAATGTTCCTTCGCTTGCAACGATAAACTCAGCATCAGGATATTTTTCTGCGCAAATATGGATTTTTTCTTTTAGTGTTTCACTCACACTCCCTGTTCGTTCAATTTCACCAGAAAAAGTTCCAAGTGAGTCAGTATCAACAGGAGCGGGGACACAAACCATTCCTATTTCTGCAAAAAGCGGTTTAAGGATTTCAGTTTTCCCATGCATGGTCGCAAAATAAACTTGTTTTCCCGCAAACGGGTGGCTACTTGGTTCCAACAATTTCTTCTCCAAAACCATATGGGAATTCGTGAATATGGATTTTTGTGAGTTCATGTCTAATGACTTCAATTCGCCTTTTTGGCAGAATCTGTTCCAGTTAATGGTGGGATCCTATCAGTAAAGAGCTGTTAGAGGTAATTGCGAGAAGAAATTACAAAGTGAGTTTTCAGGCTTTTGAAAAAATGAAGACCTTTTGGAATCTTGATTTCTCTTTTTTGCGACCTTCATCTGGCGATAATTAAGTAGGAGACTTGAAAGATGATTTTTTGGGACTTACGTCCATTGATTTAAACGATCTTTCTAATTGCTTCGAGATCGTTTTCAGCAATACGAATTGAATTGGCTTTCTCTTTCCTGTTTCTAAGAGTCGACCTTGCTTCTCTGGAATAACTGGGGCGCATAAGGAAACAAGTGATCACAATGACAAATAGAAAATACCTAAAAAAGACTTCCCAGCTTATTGTGCTCAATTAGATTCTTTAAGTGAGAGACTTGCGAAGTTGCCTGTTAATGTACTGGCCGATGAAATCTATAAAAAAATAAAAATTCGCCCCAGAGCTTGATGTGTTTTTAAGTAGTGATCGCCTAGGTCAGAAGGTTCCATTAGAATTAAAGGACTATGAGCAGTTTGTGAAGGCGATGAAAGTGTTGTGGTTAAAATCTTTATAGACACCTGGATGTGTAAGGGATTTTTAAAGGGAAAGTCCAAATTTGGATCTGCCCCCCTTTGGGGCAAGTTCTTGAAAGGGCAGGCAATTTAAAAATATTTGGTTCGAGTACTTGTCAAAGTGGTGGCTCCCCCGAGACTCGAACTCGGACACCCTTGCGAGCGGCGGATTTTGAATCCGCTACGTCTACCATTCCGTCAGGAAGCCACTTTGAGAAGTTTCGATTCTAATGAGTGCTTAAGTTAGTGTCAATAATTTCAAGGCAATTATGGGCCGATCGCGGCGAGTCACAGAGCAAAAAAACCTATCGCAACTTGATCATTTCCAGGGCTTCTTTGATGGAAAAGCGCAGGAAATCAGGGCCTAGATGTTTCTTTAATTCCTGGTTTGAGATGATACAGGAGAACTTGAGGTAATCCAAAAGATAATCAGGCACATCTATTTTCAATTTCTTGAGGGCACTGTTGAGTCCACCCGCCAAAAACATGGGAAACGGAACACCTTTGGTCCCAACCACATCCAGGGCATCTCTCAGACTGATAAAATCATCGCCGGCCACGTTGTAGGTTCCGGTCGGAACATCTTTAAGAACTTTATAGAGGATATGGGCCATATCGAATTCATGGATGAACTGGAAAAACGGATTGTAATCGGCCGGACTTAAAGCAATAGGCCCTGAAAGAAACTTTGTCATGGCATTTTGAATCTGAGTACCAATGATATTGCAAGGACGCAGAACAATGGTCGAAATGGTATTTTGATTTTTCCACATCCAATTAGTACAGATCTGATCCATCTCAACCACATCTCTTAATTCCGGATGGCGCATGCTCGCCCGCAGAGGTGCTTCTTCATGTAGGAAAATCGAGTTATCCGGGAGAGCTCCATAAACGTGAAAAGTCGAAAGAATAATAACTCTTTTCACTCCTGAGCGTTCACACAGGTCGAGGATCCGGTTGGTTCCCATCACTGATAGCTCAATACGTTTGGCGAGCACGTTTTGGGTGTTGGATGAATGTGAAATCCTTCCCAGGTGATAAACTGTTTCAAACTCATGGGTTCTGAAAAGATTTTCAAAATTTCCACGGGAGTATTTCATCTCCATGGATTGAAGACCTTTCAGCGGCGGTACTTTTGAGATATCCCGGGAATCAATACCGATGATGTCCCATTCGGGATTCTCGGTAAGAATCAGGCGGGCCGTCATCTGGGCGAGACCGCCGGCGATTCCTATAATCAGAATTTTTTTTCTATCTCTCATGGCTTCTTTTCTTTCGCTCTAAATTCATTCACCAGGTACTTTGCCAGAGGACGGCGAATGGAATCAAAGAATGGTCGGCGATTGGCCAGACCATGCACAATCATTTTTTTAATAGTGTTTTCAATGTGGAAAACATTCTCTTTTATATCTTTATCCTGGGACTCTGGATTCATGTGTTCCGGAATCGCGATCTCAGGCCCGATGTAAATATCAATAGGTGAGGGTAGTGGAAGAAGATTCGCAGAAAGAGGCAGGGAAGGAATCTTCAGCATATTTGCAATTTTTTTGGCATGGAAAACCAGCGGGAACATTTCTTCCGCACCAATCACGCAGATAGGAAGAATAGGAGTCTTCTTTTGAAGCGCAATCCGATAAAACCCTTGTGAGAATGAACGCAGCTTATAGTAGTCCGGAGTATTTTTAGAAATACCTTTCACGCCTTCGGGAAACACCAGAATCGATTCGCCATGATCAATCAGATATTCACAGTTGGCCCGATCTCCCAGAATGGAACCAGTCTGAGCAGTGAAGTCTCCTAAGAAGGGAAGTTGCGCCAGAAAACGCTCGACCATTGCTCGTAGTACACGAGGAGGATGTACATCCATGATGAAAGCAATCGTGAGTAGCATACCATCTAAGGGAATCTGTCCGGTGTGGTTACCCACAACGATATAAGGTTTATCTTTGACGTTTTCCTGACCAAATACACGGACTTTAAAATAAGAACGATAAAGAGGTATAAGTTTACGAAGGGCCGATTCACAAAGTTCCAGATTAAAACCCCATGGGTCTTTATAATCTTTGTAACGGACTTTGAGTTCCGAAAAGACTTCGGAAATCTTGGCATCATCCTCAGGAGTCAGAAACCAGTGGTGCTTCTCATTTGACATGGGATTAGTTTAACTCAAGCGAGCTGGGGTCTCTAGCCAGAATATTTTGGTCATGAGTGTGACTAAAAAGATCAGGTTCCCGCTTCCTGGACCTGACGCATACAGAAGTTGCAGATGGCCAGCTCGACCGCCGGTAGCCCGTCACCCTTTTCCGCAGAAACAAAGTGAATCTGTTTGACCCATTTGAAGCTCTTATAGATATCAGGCATCAAATTTTTGAGCTTGCTGCGCTCACTCTGAGTTTTGAGTTTATCTATTTTATTGAAGAGTACATACGTTTCGAGGTCAAAGCTCTTGATGTAATCCTGAAAAACCATGTCAGGCTCTTGCAGTGGATGCCTGGCATCCTGGATATTGAGAAGTAGGATCTTCTGGCTGCAAAGTTGAAAAAATGTATCCAGTAGGTTTTGCCAGTTTTGGGCCATCTCTTTTGAAACGTCGGCATGTCCGTAACCTGGAACATCAAATAAATAGAAATGTTCCTGAGTTTTGGTCTCTTTGTTAGCAACAATAAAATCAAAAATATTGACCTGACGGGTTCGGCCGGGGGTTTTTGAAACACGTGCCGTGCTTTTTCCAAAAAGGGAATTGATGAGGGAAGATTTTCCCACATTTGATCGACCGATGAAGGCCACTCCATTAATGAAAGGGTGCTCGTTAAGCCAGGTGGTGAGCTGATCGACAGTGTCGATGCCCATTAAAAAGTCTGCTTTTCCCTTTTGGATATTCATGGCCCGTTTCCATTGCATTTAAAAAATAACCAGTCTTTGACCAGTCATGTGTCTTTCTTAACCTGTTCATTTTAGCAGATAAGGTGGCCAGACGTCTTTTATTTTGAGGAGAAATTCATGTTCCAATTGAAATTGATGCACCAACAACTACAAGAGGCTGGGCTCCGTCTGGGAGATAGTTGCAGTATTTCACCCTCTCAGGGCAAAAAGAAAGCCTTCACATTAAACCGTAAAAAAATTGATCTTATTTCCCAACATTATCGTCCGAAGGATCTGGCCCTGGCCTACATAGAACTCCCCAAACATACCCTGGAGAAATTTCACTACCGCCTGGAACTGGAGGAGTCTGGACATGGGAAAGATCGATTTTTCTTGCGGACAATTCAGGGTCACCCTTTTTGGATCAACGGACTGGCCGCTAAAGAAGCTTATGTTGAGAGAGCCGATCGTTTGTACATTGAAGATAACAAGGTTCACTTTTCTCCTTTTGATTTAAAAGAGATGTTAGATCGCAAGCTAGAGCATCCGATACTACTTGAGCAATCGCTTCTAAGATCTGAGCTAAATATCCTGATCACTGGTGAAACGGGGACAGGTAAAAGTTATCTGGCACAAAGAATCCATGAGAAGAGTGAAAAACGTGGAAGCTTTGTTGCGATCAATTTGGCTTCTTATAACCCCCAATTGATTGAATCTGAACTGTTCGGGCACAAAAAGGGGGCCTTCACCGGTGCCATTCAGGATAAGATCGGAGCCTTCGCTCAAGCTCAACATGGCACTCTTTTTCTGGATGAAGTTGATTCACTTCCTCTGGAGATCCAAACCAAGCTTCTGACATTCATTGATAACAAGAAATTCCGCAAGGTGGGGGAGGTCAAAGAAGAATCCATCCAAACCAGATTGATTTTCGCCTCTGGCAGACCTTTGGAAAAGCTCACTGAACAGGGGCTCTTTCGAAGAGACCTCTACTTTCGTTTGAAATCCGGCCATAGCGTTGAGCTATCGAGTCTTCGTAATGAAGTTCAAAAAATCAAGGATGCCTGTCAGAAATTTGCACTGGATAATAGAGTGAGCTTCTCTTTTCGCTTAATTGAATTTTACCAAACACTTGCCTGGCCCGGGAATTTGCGTCAACTACTGGGTCACCTGGAGAAAAAAAGAATCCTCACTCGTTCCACCAAATTAGATTTTGATGAGCTGGATGAGGAACTCTTACTTCAGAGTTCAGACTTGATGAGTTTACCGACAGAAGATGAGTTGATATCTATGGATCAATATAAGCTCAACTATGTGAAAAGGGCCTTGAGTCTTTGTGAGGGAAATTATTCGATGACTGCCAGAAAACTTCAAATCAGTGAGAAAACGGTCAGGAGTTTATTAAACAAAGAAATTAGTTAGCGAGGATATAGGTGATTTTCAGGTCTTTTACCTGACCTTCAAGACCCTGGGCTTTCATGAAGTCATTGATTTCCATAATGAGTTTTTCCCGGAGAATGCCTTTTCCTTCTGCTTCCAGAGGAAAACTTGAAATCTAGGTTCAATATTAAGAATCAAATGATCACGCAATTGAAACTCAAGTTTCTCTAATTGCATGCGGCTGAGTCGATTGGATAGGGTCGCAGTAAAGTCGACGTCGACACTCTTAATTTCATTAACGTTAGCAAAGTAAATAGGTAACCGGATATTGGCCATATCCAGATGACGGGTCTGCTTTTTATAATAATCTGGACGATCGTAAGTGATTTCTTCCTCAACACTGGCAGGGTTACGGCTTTGATCAGATTGATTCATCAAGCGCTGACCGGATGAAAACATAGAGATTGCGGAAAGGAAGGAAGCGGCCGTAAAACCCATCAGAACTAAAGTCTGTGGAATAGTTAAGCCACTTAGCCACTGGCTAAAAACAACAAATGGTCCCAGCATGGCTTTCTTAAAACTTGAAAGCTTGGCCTCTGGTTGGCTTTTCGCGTATTGGGCCATTCCTGCTTTGTAAGTTTCAATTAACTTACCTTTGTAATCGTAGGCCAAGAGAGAAGCTTTAATTCTACTTATCAAGCCTGGCAGGGCAGCTTTTATCGTTTTTGGAGAATTTTTAATCCAGCTCCATGCAATTAAACTCCAGGTTATGACCTTAGTCCAAAGTGCCTGAACTTTCGGAGGAGTTAATTTTTGCAGCCCACGCATGAAGAGCTCCCCAATTAGGAGCAGCAAACGATTAACGGCATTCTCTAGTTTTTCTAATAATCCCATCTCAGGCTTTATCGGATCTTTCTATTTTTATTTAAGTAAAGAGTAAAAGAGTCGGGTAAGGGAGCATTTTTCCTCCCCACCTCCAAATGATTCATTGACTTGCCGGGAGTGACGAAAAGAGCTGGGAGAGAGGTTTTGATTTTATGAAAGCATTAACTTTTTTAGTCCTTATGGTGGCCGCAACTGGTTGCAGTCAGTTTACACCTTCCCGCGACTATCTTTCGGAGATGGAGCAGGACGATTCCGGATTTTATAGTCCCGGAGATTTTCCAATCGTGGCCGGTGATACCGGTAGAACTTTTGAAACATCGAAGGAGCGAAGAAACCGCACACCAGCTTCGGCAACAGATATAGAGGAAGTCCGAGCAAGTGCTTTTCTCCAAGACGAGCTAAAAACTTTAGAAGGAAGACAATCAGAAGACGATTTGGGTTTTTATGAGCAGTATAAATCTAAGTTTAAAACGACTTCTGAAAAAATCTATTTTCTGAAGCTTTCCAACTACGAGCGCCGGGAATATCTTGATTCCCGTGGATGGCTTAAACCTGAAGCGAAGGCCAATCACACCCCACTTGAAGAGCGATTCGGAGTGCGTGCAACTACTGTCAGTATGGGTATGTCTAAGGCAGATGTCATGAATACTTTTGGTCGACCGAGCAGAGTAGAAGTGGCAGGAAATCCTTCTAATGAGAATGAAAGATGGCTTTACAGCGTGAATGGCGCAACGAAGTATATCTATTTTGAATCCGGACGCGTAGAAGGCTGGGAGTAATACCAGCTACTTACCCGTCTCGCAGAGAGGAAATTCGTGCAATTTCCTCTCATCCAAGGTAATTTATCCCCTATCCTAAGAACCGAAAAATTGGACCTTTAAGAGGGGCTTTCCATGGATTTTACCTTAGAGTTTGAAAGACCAGTCTCTGAACTTGAAAATCAAATTCGAGTTTTGAAAGAAGCTTCAAACACACCAAACATCGACATCTCACACGAGATCGAGGCTCTCCAGGCGAAAGTTAATCGCATGCTGGAAGAAATCTACACTAAGCTAACACCTTGGGAGAGAACACAGCTTTCTCGTCATCCGAATCGTCCTCACGCAATTGATTACATCGAAAAAATCGTCACTGATTTTCACGAAGTTCATGGTGATCGTCGATTTGCTGATGATCCTTCTATGGTGACCGGTTTTGGTTACATTGAAGGAAAAAAAGTTGCTGTTATCGGTATCGAAAAGGGTCGTAAGACTCAGGATAAAATTAAACGGAACTTCGGTATGGCAAATCCCGAAGGTTACCGAAAAGCTTTGCGGATCATGAATCTTGCTTCGCAATTCGGTATTCCGGTGGTGACTTTCGTTGATACTCCGGGTGCCTATCCTGGTATCGGTGCCGAAGAGCGCGGCCAGGCGCTGGCCATTGCTCAGAATCTGGAAGAAATGTTTAACGTCAAAGCACCCATCATCTCCATCATCATCGGTGAAGGTGGGTCTGGTGGAGCTCTCGGAATCGCGATCGCAGATAAAGTCTGGATGATGGAATACTCCGTTTACTCGGTAATATCTCCGGAATCCTGCGCTTCGATTCTTTGGTCTGATCCCAAAATGGCAGAGACTGCAGCAAATTCACTTCAGCTTTCTCCGAACAAAGCACTCGAACTAAAAGTCATCGACGGCATCATCAAGGAACCAGCAGGTGGGGCTCACCGCCACGCCGATCAAGCGATCCTCAAAGTGAAGGATGCTATCTTGCAAAGTCTTCAGGGTCTTGAGAACCAGGATCTGGATCTGATGATGCAAATGCGATTTGAAAAATTCCGTCAGATGGGTAACACCACTCTGACGATCGATTCCTCGGAAGAATCAAAAGGTTAATGATGACTGTTTACTCGATGACCGGATTTGGTAAAGGCGAAGCGGTAGGGGAGAACTACACTCTTACAACTGAAATCAAAACGGTGAATAATCGTTTCAAAGATTTCAAATTCCGCATGAGCTCGCTTTTCAATTCGCTGGAGATTGAACTTCGTTCTAAACTTGAAAATGAATTTAAGCGCGGAAGTTTTGATATCAGTATCAGTTATAAGAAAAATGAAAAAGCTGTTGTGGAATTTCAGGTCGACCCACGTAAAGTAGAAGCCTACATCGACCTTTTAAAACCAACATTTGAAAACAAAAAAATTCCTTTCCACGTTTCTCCGGTGGATTTCCTGCGCAGTGATTTCTACCGCGAAGAAGACACTAACCGTGAAGAAGAAATGCAATCTCTGGTGAAGGCGTCTTTTGACCAGGCGATTAAGGCCCTCAAAACTTCGCGCTCTTCTGAAGGTCAAAAGCTGGCCACTAAATTGCTTGAGCATATATCTACCTATGAAGGTTGCCTGACTCAGGT
>JBEIEO010000047.1:0-14988 GCA_040382895.1 Halobacteriovoraceae bacterium | reverse complement strand
GTAGTTTCAGCTTCTCCGTATATGCGGGGAATCTTGAAGTTTGTCCTAGAAACTCTGCTTCTGGCCGATGTGACAGAACTAGAATCCGAAGAGAAAGCTCTCTCCTTCCTCAAGAACCTCGAGCATTCCCCGAGTATGATCGTTTACGACTACACTCCTAACGCCTATCTCCTTGAAGATTTCGTCTCCTTCCTTAAGGAAAATTCCAAATCCGTTGGCATTCTTATCTTGGTTGATGAGATTCGAGAAGAAGCCAAGGAGATGCTTAAGGGCACTCAACAAATGAAGCTTATGGTTGAGTCTGGATTGCCTCAGGATCTGATCGATGAAGCCCAAAAAACATTCGGAGATTCTCCTTATATCAATGAATCTGAATACTGCCGGATCGATATCAATTTCCTTTCCATCCTGGACGGTATTAACAAGAATCTTTTTATTAAGATTGGTGCTGATAAGTACATTAAGATCTTCTCTGAAGATGACAACACGAACATCCTTGATGTTAAAAGGTATAAAGAGAAAGGTATTCAGTACCTCTACCTGACACGACCTACCGCTATTTGGGTGATTACCCAGATCCAAAAACAGATCAATATTTTCCTGAAGGCTTCTAACTTTCGCTTCGTTCTTCGGGGTGCGACTGATACTCCTTCAAAACGCTTTGAGCAGAAAATCCTGCGTATCGATGATGAAGTTCATGTGGATGCTGAGTTTAAGCAAACGATTGAAAAAGCCATCGAAAATATCCGTGTCATCGTTGAGAAAGAAGAACCTGTAGACCAAATGCTTAAGACTTTAAGAGAACATCAGAGAGAATATGCGCTATTCACTCAGAAAATCAACCTGACTTCGGTAATTGCGGTTGCCTTGGCAAAGCAGTTGGATTGGATTTCAAAATCAACTATTGATAAGCTCGTTTATGCATCAGTCTTGTGTGATATCACCTTAGCCGTTAGGCCAGAATTGCTAAGAATTCAAGGCATCTCTGATTTCGAAAAAATAAAGCACACCCTTTCAGACGAAGATCAAAAATTGTTTCTCTCCCACCCCAAAGATGGGGCAAATCTTATTAAGCGTTACTTCTCAGCAGCTCCTCCTGACACCGATGCATTGGCCTATCAGCACCATGAACAACCTGACGGCAATGGATTTCCGATGGGGTTACGTGCTGAGAAACTTTCTCCGCTCTCCGCTTTATTCATCGTGGCAAATGATTTTGCCTACTACTTCTTGCTCGATGACGAGCCGACCATGGACGATTTTCTTCTCAAATGCCACTCTCGCTATGACTATGTGAACTTTCGCAAAGTTATTAAAGCGCTCGAGAGGATCAAGAAAAAATGAAAATCACATTCATGTTTCTGTTGAGTCTGACTCTTTTGAGCCAGCTCATTTCCTGTTCCAGTCGGAAATTTGTTAAAGAAGAAGTCTGTTCACCCAGTTCCCTGGCGTATTTAAAGGCAACCAAAGGGCGGGACAAAGGTCCCCAGATGACTCACGCTTTGGAACGTCAGCTTATTGCCTCAAAAGAAGAAATGCAGAATTGCTATAATGAGTTTTATGCCCGCACGGGAATGTCTGAGTTTCAGACCTGCTTAGTGGTGGGCGTGGATGTGACAGGCATGATGGATTTTTATCATTTTTCATCCCAGGATATTCACTCGGATCAAAAGTTCATTCAGTGTGCGGTGAGGGTTACTAAACGGATTCCGTGGTGGCAGTATGGGACGAACTATACGGTACTACAGACGTATAATTTTGAAGGAAAATAAAAAAGGGGCCTGAAGTGGCCCCTTTAGGAATCAGTCTTATTTCTTTTTCTTTTCTTCGCGCTCTTTTTTGCGTTCTTCACGGTTGGACTTGCGCTCTTCTTTGAAAGCTTCGCGTTCAGCTTTATTTGATTCTTTCATCTTCTTCATTGTTTCTTTGTGAGCATCCCGGCAGGATTTCAAAGCAGCTTTATCAGATGCTGAGTTGACACAGCTTTTAAATGTCTGAATATTGCTGATGCGCTCATCGATGTTGGATGAAACCATTGCTTTAGCTTTTTCGAAATTCTCACCTTTTTCTTCGTGGTGATCAGCGAATGCCAATGACGAGCATACCAGTAATCCGGCAATAATAACCTTCATGAAATCTCCTTGGTTTATATGAACTAGGTGATTGTATGGCAGGTCTAATTGTAGTCAATAGGATCAGTAATTCCGGCTTCTTTGAAGCCTCTTAGGCGCAGGGCGCAGGAATCACACTGCCCACAAGCCTTGGCAGAACTCTTATAACAAGACCAGCTTAGCTCAAACGGCACCTTTAGCTCTTTACCCTTAAGAACGATGTCACGTTTTTTCATGCTGATCACTGGAGTTAGGATCTCGATATCACCGGCCTTAGTGCCTTCTTTGATGACCTTATTAAATGCTTCATAGTAACTCGGTCGACAGTCCGGATAACCGGGGGAGTCTTCGTGATTGGCGCCGATGTAGAGCTTGGTCGCTCCAACGACTTCGGCCCAGGAGACGGCCAGAGAAAGAATAATGGAGTTACGGAAAGGGACGTAAGAATCCGGGATAACCGATGAATCGCCGGCGTATTTTTTCACATCAATGCTCTCGTCTGTGAGTGAGCTGCCGCCAATCTGTTTTAAAAACGTCATATCAATTATTTTACGACGCTCAAGTGGAATGTTGTAGTGAGCACAAATCTCATCAAAGGAAATGCGCTCACGGGCAGAGGTCTTCTGGCCATAGTTCATATGGAGGGCATAGACGTTGGTATGCTCTTTGGTCGCAAGACCCGCGCACACTAATGAATCCATTCCACCACTCAAAAGAACAATGACTTTTTCCATTTATGCCTTCTCACAGACCTCAGAGATTTTATCTTCAATGAACTTCACTTTCTTAAGTGCATTGATCTTTTTCTCGGCGAGGCTTCCTTCAGTTTCTCTTACCATAACATAGAATTTAATTTTTGGTTCAGTCCCGGAAGGACGCAGGAAAAATTTATTGCCGGAAGCAAAGGTGAAGCTCAGGACATTACTCTTGGGAAGCTTTGTCGCTTTCTCATAGTCTTCTTTCGCGATGATCTCTTCACCGGCAAAGTGCGATTCCGGATACTGGCGGAAGTACTCCATAATGCGGCCAATTTTTTGAGAACCAGCAATGCCTTCGTAGTCCATGGATAGTAGGGACTCATAATAGAAGCCATAGTTCTCATAGATTTCATCCAGAGCTGCAACCAAGGTCTTGCCTTGTTTTTTAAAATACAGGGCCACTTCCGACATGAGCGCCATAGAGCTCACGCCATCTTTATCTCGGGACTCTTTGTGAGGCATGTAACCAAAGGATTCTTCCGAAGCGAAGACAAAATTATGATCAGATTTCTTTTCCTCTAGCTCACGAATGAGTCCGGCCATCCATTTAAAGCCAGTCAGAGTATCCATGACCGTTCCACCGAAGGATTCTACGATAGCGTTTTGCAGTGGAGAAGTTACGATGGACTTAATCACTAGTGCTTTCTTTGGGAGAGTTTTCATCTGCTGCTTTTTCAGGAACACGTAGTAGATCATCAGGACACCGATCTGATTTCCGTTGAGGATCGCCGGCTGGCCTTTATCATTTACCACCACACCCAAGCGGTCTCCATCCGGATCTGTTCCGTAGACGATGTCGGCGTTGGTTTTCAGCATGTAATCAATCGCCATCTTGAGCGCTTTCGGATCTTCCGGATTCGGAGATTTCACTGTTGGGAAATTTCCATTGGGCTCTGCCTGCTCCGGAATGGAGTAGACATGAGAGAATCCCAGACGCTTGGAAGATTCCAGACAAGGGACTAATCCCGTACCATGAAGAGCGGTGTAGACGATGGAAAGTTCAGAACCATGCTTTTTACAAAGCTCAGCATCCTGAATCACTGTGGATTGGATCATGTCATAAAAAGCGTTTTCTACTTTCTCATCCGTCCAGAACGCCAGACCCTGCTTTTGAGCTTCTTCAAACGGCATGTACTTGATGTCGTGCCAGTCGTTCAGTTCGTTGTAGGCGTTGATGATTTCTTTGTCCACTGGTGGAACCACTTGCGCACCATCATTCCAGAAAGCTTTGAAGCCATTGTAGATAGGTGGGTTGTGGCTAGCGGTGATCATGATACCCGCTTGAGCTTTGTAATAGCGAACGCCATAAGAAAGCATCGGTGTCGGAGTAAGCACACGAAAGACGTGAGCTTTGATACCATTAGCGGCAAAAACTCCAGCTGCTTCCAGAGCAAATTCTTTGGAGCAATTACGGGAATCGTAAGAAACAACGGCGCTGCCGCTGCCAAAGTGTTTTTTGATCATCAGCGCCAAGGCTTGAGTGGCACGGCGAACGTTATATTTATTCATGCGGTTCTGGCCCATGCCCATAGGGGCACGAAGACCACCTGTGCCAAATTCCAGATCGCGGTAAAATCTTTCAGTGAGTTCGAATTCATTGGCAGGTAGATCGGCCAGAAGTTTCGTGATCTCTGCACGGTCACTCTCAGAAAAGTAAGTGTTGGATCCCCAGAGACGAGCTTTTTCGATAATCTTTTGGTCCATAAACATTCCTTCGTAAAATAATCCTCACAAGCTAACTGTCTGTGAGGGGAAATGTCAAAAATGATGCAAAGCAAATTGCTTGATTCTCCCTTAGAAGATCACTAAGATATGGACCTATGGCCAACACAAAAAACAAACACCCAAAGAATATCCCAGGTGCATTCTACTGCACTGACCCTGATGATGATGGAGGAGAAGGCTGTATAGCTTGTAACGTCTGTTACTCGGGAGCCCCGGAATTTTTTGCCGAAGATGATAACGGCAATGCCTATGTAAAAAAACAACCGACATCACCCGAGGAAATTGCTCTGTGTGAAGAGCAGATGGATGCGTGTCCGGTGAATTCCATCGGCAAAAACGGTTAATCCAATTTAACAATTTTTTCCCCCCGAATTCCAAATTCCCCTTAAACTATTGATATATAGTTTTTTTTCTTAAAAGGGGAATAGGAATGAATCCTACTGTTATCGAAGTAGCGGCTACGGTGATTTTCGCACTGGCCGTTCTTCACACTTTTTTAGTGAGTAAGTTCGCTAAAATTGCACACCATTATCCTGAAGGATCGATGGGAGAAAACTTTTGGCACTTTATGGCCGAAGTTGAAGCTGTTTTTGGAATCTGGGCCATACCATTTCTTGCAATCGTCATGTGGCAAGATGGCGCGAATGGACCAACACACTACCTTGAATCACTAAACTTCACAGAGCCTGCGTTTGTTTTCGTGATTATGGCGATGGCCGGCACACGTCCGGTAATTAAGCTTTCAGAAAAAATAATCGTCTTTGTTTCAAAGCTTATTCCCATGCCTCGTAAAATGGCATTTTACTTCACTGTAATGGTTCTCGGACCTCTGCTTGGTTCATTCATCACCGAACCAGCAGCAATGACTGTTACTGCGATCATTCTTTTGAAAAACTTTTACTCCAAAGGTGAGATGAGTAAGAAGTTCATGTATGCCACAATCGGTCTCCTTTTTGTGAACGTCTCTATTGGTGGAACTCTTTCTCATTTCGCAGCTCCTCCGGTTTTGATGGTTGCAGGGAAATGGGGTTGGGGCCTAGGTCACATGTTCACTAACTTTGGATATAAAGCCGCTATCGCGTGTTTGGTGAGTGCTTTGGCGACGGCATTCTACTTTAAATCAGAGCTTCAAGGTGATTTCCAACTTCGTGCAGATAACAATGAAAAGATGCTCCCTCCATGGTGGGTGACTCTGACTCATGTTATTTTCCTCGCTCTTGTGGTGTTAACTGCTCACCACATGGTCGTTTTCATGGGTCTTTTCCTTTTCTTCCTAGGCTTCACTACAGTGACGAAGGAATTCCAGGATGAGATTCAGGTTAAATCTTCTTTGATGGTGGGATTCTTCCTGGCCGGATTGATCATCCTCGGTACTCCTCAGAAATGGTGGCTACAGCCTCTGATCGCAGGTCTGTCTGACTATGTTCTTTATTTTGGAGCCACGGCATTAACTGGTATTACAGATAACGCTGCTCTAACTTACCTAGGTTCTTTGGTGGAATTAACTGACTCTGCTAAATATTTCCTAGTGGCCGGTGCGGTTACAGGTGGTGGTTTGACAGTTATTGCGAACGCGCCAAACCCTGCAGGTTTTGGTATCCTGAAAGATTCTTTTGGCTCTGATGGAATCACTCCTGGTGGGCTTTTGATGGGGGCCATAGGTCCAACTATCGTGGCCATCATTGCTTTTATTGTTCTACCAAGTATCTAAAGATAATTTCTGGCCGCCCCTTGTGGGCGGCTTTTTTTTTGTATGAAAGAAGAAAATCCCAACGCCTTTAAGAATTTCATCAATCCCCAGGTTATCGCCCTTATGGGTGAAGCTTTTCAAGAAGTCTATCCAGCCTTTAACGTAAAACGGTTTGGAAAACTTCATTCACAATTATCTCCACTTGAACTCAAAGCACGAGTGCTGCTTTTGAAAGATGGACTTGCTCAGGAGTTGCCGGCTAACTATCCCCAAGCCATGAAGATTATCCAGTCTGTTATTAAAAATGGAAAGCTTTCAGGGTTTGAATTGTGGCCAATCTCTGAATACATTTCCCAGTACGGACTTGATCATTTCAAACTTTCCTTTGCTGCAATGATTGATCTCACCAAGGTCTTCACCTCAGAATTTGCTATCAGGCCTTTTCTACTGAAAGATCATGAGCAGTGCCTGAAACTATTATTACCTTTAGCAAGTGATAAAAACGCCCATGTCCGGCGTTGGATATCTGAAGGTTCACGCCCGATTCTTCCCTGGGGTGGGAAAATTCCGGCTTTCATCAAAGATCCATCACTCACTCTGTCACTGTTGGAAAAACTTAAATATGACGGGGAGTTGTACGTTCGAAAAAGTGTGGCGAATCATTTAAATGATATTTCTAAAAATCATCCGGATTTAGTGGTGAAACTTCTTAAACAGTGGATCAAAGAAACACCTGTTGAGCATGCTGAGAAGATTCAATGGATCACCCGCCACGCCTTGCGAGTCTTAATCAAGAAAGGCCATACGGGGGCACTGAAACTCATGGGCGCCGGGGACAAGTGTGACTTAAAATTTCAACACTTCAAGCTAAGCGAAAAAAAGTATCGTACCGGTGAAGTGCTAGAATTTGAAATCGCTTTTAATTCGACTTCTAAGAAATCACAGAAACTCATCGTTGATTATGTGATCGATTTTGTGAAGGCCAATGGTAAACATTCTCCTAAAGTATTTAAGCTTAAAACTCTGGAAATCGCACCCGGAGAAAAAATTGTTTTAAGTAAAAAACATTCCCTGAAAAAAATCACAACGATGACTTTTTTCAATGGAGAGCATTTTTTGAGTATTCAGATAAATGGGAAGATTTTAAAGAAAGCTTCATGGCATTTTCATCCATGAAGCTTGTTAAAGACTTAGAAAGCGATGTCACGAACCGGATACAGCCACCCTTCGGGAGCATCGGTTCTTCCGGCCTGGATTGCGATTAACTTTTCTCTCAGCTGCATCGATACTTTTCCGTTACCATCTTTCACATAATAAGTTCTGCCGTCCTTATCCAGGAAAGAACTGATAGGGCAAATAACGGAAGCAGTACCGCAAACGAAAGCTTCAGTACAAGCACCGGATTCGATATCTCTGAGCATACTATCTATGGCGATTTTATCTTCTACTACTTTGATCCCTTCGCGGCGGGCGATTTCAAGGATCGAACGGCGGGTAATACCATCCAGGATGGTGTCAGTCAGGGCCGGTGTATGCAGTTCGCCGTTAACGATACACATGAAGTTCATGCCTGACATTTCTTCGACGTACTGATGAGTTGAGTCCAGCCACATAGTCTGGTCACAGCCTGCCTGAATGGTTTTCGTGTAAGAGTGAAGAGAAGCGGCGTAGTTACCACCAGTTTTGGCAAAACCAATTCCACCATGGGCAGCTCGGATATCATCTCGTTCAATGTAAACTTTAACTGAATCACCAGAGAAGTAAGCGCCTGAAGGTGAAGCCACGATGACGAAAAGGAACTGCTTGGAAGGTTTAATTCCTAGCCCCACCTCAGTGGCAATCATGAAAGGTCTAAGATACAGCGACTCGCCTAAGCGACGTGGAACCATATTTTTACAGTAAGCTGTGATCATTTCACAGGCATACAGAAATTGATCTTCCGGGATTTCCGGCATAGACATGCGGCGCGCGGATTGATTAAAACGGCGGGCATTCTGTTCTGGACGGAACATGAAAATTTTATCGTCCGGAGCGCGAAAAGCCTTCATGCCTTCAAAAATTTCCTGACCATAATGCAGGACTTTCGTACAGGGATCGAGTTGAATTGAACCGTAGGGAAGAAGGTCAAAGCGCTGCCATTCTCCGTTGTCAAAGATGGCTTCGATCATGATTGGTGCGACATGCTTACCGAAACCAAGATTGTTGTCGGAGATAGTGAACTTTTTTACACGTTCAACCGCTTCAGGATGGATTTCCACTTTCTTCATAATGTCCCCTCAAGAGATGCCGATAAAGTATCTAAAGCTTTCATAACACGGATTTTATCAGATGAAAAACCTAAGAAACCTAACTCTTTCGTCAGGTATTGCGCTTGGAATAACAGCGGTTTGCTGGCTGCTTTTTATGGTCATTTCTAAACAAAGTTCGCCGGGCCTCCATCGCTTTGTGCTGCTTTTGGGAGGGGATGTCATAAATGGAGGTTACATTCAGGGTTTTACCTATCTGGCCTTCTTCTGGGCCTGGTTTGAAGTGCAAGAAAAAATGCGAGTGATCCGTCGCGAACGGAGAGCCTTCAAAATGGGAATTATTCCCACCAGCGAGAAACATGTTTTTCTTCCTACCGACATTAACAATCTGAAGTTCAAATTGATTGAATTTGAGAAAAAAGAAAAATACATTCTCAGCGATCTGTTAAAAAAAGCTTGTACTAAGTTTCGCACGTCCGGATCTCTCTCTGAGCTTATTGACATCGTCAGTATCCAGATCGAGGTTTCACAGGAAAAGGCAGAGGGAGATCAGTCCGTGATCAGGTATCTGACGTGGGTGATTCCTTCCGTGGGATTCGTGGGAACAGTGATTGGTATTTCGCAGGCGTTAATTGTTGCAAACTCTGGTGATATGGAAAAAATCACGTCGCTTCTGGGTGTTGCTTTCGATACCACGCTCATAGCACTTGTTCTTTCCATTATCATTATGTGGTTTGTTCACCGACTTCAGGAAGAAACGGATCGTTTTCATTCTGATCTAAAAGAATTTGTTATCGATAATTTGATCAATAAGATTGAGATTCAATGAGAAAACGCCGGGCGATTGAAGTTTTTTCTATTTCCTTTCTGGATCTCCTAAGCGGTGCCTTAGGTGCCGTGATCATTCTCTACGTCGCCATTCCCAAACAAAAGCCCAATGAAGTTGAGCCAAAAAATAATACGATCAATGAGATTATGGCCCTGAACCTGAAGCAAGTTCGTGAAGAGTTGGAAAAAACTAAAATGGAACTGACTGAGGCTAATGCCAAAATAGCCTCTATGCCAAAAACAGTAGAAGCATCTGAAGGGAACCAGGATCTGGACGTAGGATTTAAATTCAAGGGCAAAGATATCCTGTTCATCATTGATACTTCGTACTCGATGATCGAGGAAGATCGTATGGGCCAAGTGAAAGCTGGTCTAAAGATGCTGATGACTTCTATGTCCTCAGAATTTAAGATTGATGTGGTTCAGTTTCCATTCGCTGAAAGAGCTCCTTTCAAAGTCCTATGGGGAGACGTCAAGGAAAACAATCGCACTAATCAGTCAGATCTCTTTGATCATCTCTATCGGCTAAAGCCCAGCGGTGGAACTCCTGCCAGAGATGTTCTGATGTTTGCCCTTGATCACTACGATAACATTTCAGACATAGTGTTTCTGTCGGATGGGGCGCCGACTTTTCATAACACTAATAAAAAAGACGACATTTACGATATTCTTCGAGCGGTTAGAGAAAAAAACTTTCGCAACATTCGTATCAATTCAATCGGTGTGGGAAGTGGCTTTAGAGATAAAACCAGCGATCAGTACAAATTCATGCATCAACTTTCTGTTGAGAACGACGGATTTTTCGTCGGATTTTGAGGAACATTCAGAGGATGTGGCTCCAGCTGATGTTTCCGGATGATACCTTCGATGTCATGATATTTTTCGAAGATGCGACCGTAGATCCAGGGATAAATTTTATCTTCTTCGATCATAGTGACCATAATGTGGTCAGCCTGTTTTTTTCCTAAGAAATGTTGCAGGGCCCGGTATTCCAGATAACAAATGATGAAATGAAGATAAGTGGATTGCTGGTTGCGCACCATCCCTTCTTTGGGAATAACGGGAATAAGATTTTTGAGATCTTTGATGGCCAGATTCACTTTCTCTGGGTTCATTTCTCCCCACCAGTGGAGCTGTTCATGTAGGAAAACTGAAAGCAAGCGGTGGGGAGATTCTGCAAATCTTGAATTCAGGGTTAATACTGGATGTGAGTGAGGGACTACCCGGGACTGGATATGGATCACATCGGTAAAAATAAATGGTTTCAGGTCATAAACTTGAACCAGGTGTTCCAGATTCTGCTTGGTGAGATGGGTCCATTTATTAGGGGCGATTTCCTTAATCCTCACCAAAGGGGATGGCGCAGCGGGTGGCTGAGTGGCACATGACATAAAAAAGAACAACATCAAAACGCTCAGAAGTTTCATGCTTCTATAGTCGGAGAATTCCTATAAATACTCAAGTGGGGAATTGGATTTTACATGTTAAGCTAGAATGACTAGTCCACTAAGGAGTTTCTATGCATTTACTTCCCGTTTTGCTGATATTTTTAGCTGCTTGTTCTCAGACATCAAAAAACGATGAGCCCAAAGTAATCCCTGTCAATGTTTCGGACAAAGAAATTCTGGAATGCCAGCAATACCAGAAGTCGGTCCTGGAAAAGGCCTATCGCCCTGTGAAAAGCACTAAAGGTACTGACATGCAATTTACCATGGATATCAGAGAAGCACGTGAAATGCTGGCAAAGTTTGATGTGACAAAAGGTCTTCCTGAAGCGCGTGCCCAGCTAGTGACAAATGTTCTTATCCAGTGTGATGAAAAAATACTTCAAGATTTTGATCAAAAATACAAGGTAATGGGAAAATGCAATTTGATGTTTACCGAACTTAATTACTTTCAATCCCTCATCTATGGTTTGAAAAAATATGGATGGCCAACGGACCTTCAACTTGAGGGGAAGAAAGTGGTACTGGATTATGTGAGTTTTTTTGCGCAGGGAAATTTTCCGCTCCTGAATCGACTAATCGCACTGAGTGTTCTGGATGAAATGAGTGTGTCTGAAATCATTAATAAAGAGCTACATCCAGAAATAAAGCAGATCATGGAAGAAAGCAGAAATTACGTTGAAGGTTTGCGTCTAAAATTATCTAAAGACAAAGGTTTAAGCTGCAACAGTCTTGATGTTATCAGGGATGAATTAACTTACTCCAAATCCATTGGTGAAAAGATGCAGAACTTTTTGAAGCGCATCTAACGCCTGGAGAATCGTATTTCTTACGAGACTACTATAGCTTCTGGTTGAGATCCTCAACCAGGAGCCTTCATGAAGTTTATCTGTCTTTTTGTCTTGATTTCATTTCCCTTCAACTTACTGGCCCAGATGGATGAGCGTTTTCAAACGCGACTCAACTCCAGATTAACCATAGCCGGACATTTCTGTTCTGGAGATGAAGTGACTGTCGGTAAGGATTTCGGCACCTATATGGATGTAAGATGCACCAATCAGGAATGGATGATTTATGTGGATAATATCAATCGATGTTCCCAGGGCAAATGTACCGAAATAGACGTTTTACCTGTCACGGCCAGGCTGAAATTTAAAAAGCATGTGATTTCGGATCAATATCGATTCTATGCCATTATTCCAACTATGCCCGTAGGTCCGGAAGTGAGGTGGATTCTTCGGAATCATCATCTCAGAGCTGACATGAGCGGTTCAATACTTGTTCTAAAACATAAGTGAGGCTTGAATGAAGAACATACTTTGTTTGATCTTAGTGTGGAGTGGTTATCTTTTTGCGCAAGAGCAGAGCTATGAATTAAAAGGTAAGTACGGCAAAAATGTTCCCGCCAAAAAAACGATGGAATTTAATTTGAGCTGGACAGAAAAAGAAGGTATTGCTCGTGGTTTCTATAAGGATAATTATTATGGAAGCTCAGACCTGGTCAAGGGGATATCATCTGATCTGGGGCGAATCTTCCTGGTGACATTTCCCAGAGAGACTCAAGGGGTGAGATCCCTGATGATTGTTGCTCCAGAGCTCAAGGATCAGAAAGAGGCGAAAAACGTTTCGGTAAGCTTTATCGCTCGCGATGCCACCGGAAATCCGATACGTACAATGCCCTTAAGTGCAAGTCTTGCTCCTTCAAAAACTATCACAGCTCAAGCCCAGGAAAGTCGGTCATGTCAGGATGGTTTTGGAAAACTAGCAGGAGTCTGTGGACTCTATAATGGTGTGACCAATGAAGAAAGGGATGACAAAAAGAGATGCAACTTGATGGCGGAAAATTCACTCCGCCTGGGTGTCATTGAAAATGGAAGTGTTGTCGTCTTAATGGGTCCCGTTAGTGAAATTGTAGAGGCTCCGGCGCATAATGTAGGAAGATTACCGGCAGATGCTGATAGCCGACGTGTGAGTGTCATTAATCGACAATGTCGACCTCTACCTGGAACCACTTTCCCGGGAGATGATTGTAAACTTCTGGATCTGAATGGTGAATTTACTGAAGAGAGAGGTACTATTCACTTCACGGGAACATATTCTATTACCGACGAAAAAAGCCGAGAATCCTGTCGGTATCGCTTTTCACTAGATAAAGAATCTTAGGGCTGAAATTTCTTTAGCAGGGCAAGGAATTCGGTAGAGAGTTCTTTAACTTTTAATCTTTCCTCGTTGTAGAATTTTCGGGCTTCATCGCAGTTCATATCTTTTTTATCCAATTTGCGGACTTCTTTTCTAAGTTGCTCAAAATGCTTTTCCGATTTATTTTTGAAAGCCACGGATAATGGAAGATGAGAGGAGGCAACAAGACCTTTGCGGGCCATGCGCATCAGTAAGTCATTGGCCAGAATCACATCCATGAGAGAGGACTGGCTTTTTCCTACATAGTGAAAATACGAAAGTGCGTTATAAATTGCTTTTCTCACCGTCGATTTTGACCAACGGTTATTTTTTAACGCCGGAATGAGTGCCCGGAAATATTTATAGGTTGGGATAAGCGTGTCGCAGGTATCATGACCTACTTGTGGGCCAGAAAGACAACTGTTGACCATCATTTCGTATTCCTGTTGATTTTCCCTCAATGTGAATTTACTCAAGTCAAAAGCTTCTACAAAGTAAACTGCATCCGATTCATTTGGAACAAAGAGATACTGGTCATCTTCAGTCGCCGCATCTTCAATTTCTGTGATTGCCTGCTCCAGTATATTCTGACGGTGCTCCATACATGCCTGGTTTTTGGGTAAGTGGCTTGCCTGAAGTTTGAGATACTCTTTTACTTGAGGGTCATCGGCTTTTTTACTCTGGGACGAACACCCCAAAGTCACGATGCTTAATAAAAATAGTATCAGTTTCATGAGACTCCAATTTTTTGACGATTAATGTAGACGAGATCCGTTGGGTACAGAATCATCGGGACTAAAAAGTACCACTTGATTGTACTCATCTGAGAAACCAAGAGTCAGCACCTTTGACATGAGATTCCCAGTCTGACTTGGAGAAAAATTCACAACGGCAGCCACTTGTTTTCCGATTAATCCTTCTGTTTGATAGTGATGAGTGATTTAGGCACTGGATTTTTTAAACCGATGGTGGGCATAACAGGGCTTTGGTGATCATGATTTAATTGCATGTTTAACGGTACTGAAGAAAGTGGATGATTACAAGATTCATTCATGGGGCACTGATTTGGTGGCGCAGCACTAAACAACGAATCAATTTTGCAGATGTCTCCGTAGCTCAAATACACGAAGCTGCTTTCGAGGAGGTGGTGTCATCACCTCCTCGAGCTTATTAGCGGTTCATGTGCCCGTAGAAGAAATTTGACATTATTTCATTCTGCTCCTGCGTCTTTTCACGACCCAGAATCTTATTTGCCTCTTTCATAGAACCCATGATGGCGTCGATCCTGGCGCGTGCATTCTGACGAAGCTTCTTTTTGAAGCTATTTACGAAACGAGGACTGTTGCCTGATGTACCGAATTCTTTCACAAGAATTTCATGCAATTTGATTTCTTCTTGTTTTAAGTGAAGCATCTTTGTCTGAGTCTTATCCTGCAGATCAAGGAGTTGGGTTTTCTGAATTTCAGTCAACTGAGTGGAAGCTTCGATTGTCTTACGCACCTTTTGATCAACTTCCTGGTGAGAAGAGGCTTCCGGCTTTTGAGCTAACTCTTTTGAAATTGCCTTATCTTGTTTGGTGGCACATGAAACAGAAAGAACGAGTAAAGTGGTGAGAGAAAGAATGTTGAATAACTTCATAGGATTCTCCTTAGATTGACTACACATTAACAAAGGAGACATGTGGGAACAATGATTTAGGTCAGGTCGAATACCCCGTGGTCGCCAAGAGGACATTGAGACCGATTAAAACTGATAAACATAATCTTGGTGCGAAGTATACATATGGAATCACCATTGCTGAGGCTGAAGAATTTTATATTTTACCTCCAGTTATTATTTATGATTCTGAGAGATTACCTATTCCAAAAATCAAGATGAATTATGTAGATGAGCTTTACTATCAGGCTGCCACTAAAATGACGCCTTCAGCCTTTTGAGCAAACCTTTGGATCATTGAGAAAAGGTTACGAACAAACAGAACAAAGATTGCGTGTTTTTGTGCTTAAT
>JBEIEO010000046.1:0-15143 GCA_040382895.1 Halobacteriovoraceae bacterium | reverse complement strand
GAAACGCCTGTTTCTTTATCACCATTTAGAAGCGCGTACTGAATGGGAGCGGCTCCTCGATATTTTGGAAGCACGGAAGTGTGAATGTTGAAACATCCAAGCTTTCCCATGTTCAAAAGTTCTGAACCTAGAAACTGAGCAAATGCCAGTACCACGATGAAATCAAGATCCTCGGCTTTCAGTTTTTCTGAGAATTCTTTTTCTTTATTTATGTTTTCAGTCTGAAAATAAGGAATTTTCTTTTGCTTGGCATATTCAATGACTTCCGGAGATTTCAATTCCATTCCTCTGCCCGCTGGGCGATCTGGCATGGAAATAACATAACGAAGGTCGATGTGAGGATGATTGGCCAGTAGATCCAAAGTCGGGACTGAAAAATCAGGGGTACCGCAGTAGGCAACTCGTAATTTCTTCATCGAGCCTTCTCTTTCACCATTTTCTTTTTATAAAACTGCTTTTTCAGATTGCTTAATCGTTCGATGAAAACAATTCCATCCAGATGATCATTCTCGTGCTGGATACAAATGGATAGCATATCGTCTGCTTCCAGTTCATGAAAATTACCTTTAAGGTCCTGGTATTTTACATGAATGGCTTTGTGTCGTTTTACTTCTTCATAGATGCCGGGAACAGAAAGGCACCCTTCTTCAAAAGTTGTAGTACCTGATGTACCGGTGATTATCGGGTTAATGAAGACCATTGGCCGAAAGTTCGACATACGAACTTCTTCCTTTCCGGAAGCGTTGGTAATCGTCTCGCGATCATAATCAACATCTAGCACAAAAAGACGGATGCCCTGGCCAATCTGAGGCGCGGCGAGTCCAATACCTGGTGCGTGATACATTGTGTAAAGCATATCCTTCACTAAGTTCTCGAGATCCTTATTGAATTCGGTTACCGGTTTCGCCACTTGGGACAAAACGGGCTCGGGATATGTGAAGATGGTGAGTTCCTCACCTTTAAGCTCATATTTTTCTAAATTCATGAGGCTTTTATAGCACAAGGACAGGTGAAATTAAATTGAGAGTTTTCGATTCTTAAAATAGGTCCAAAGGACAAAACTAAAGAACAAAATTGGTACAATTCCCGTCGCAAGCCATGGGGGAATATTACCGGAATTACCGAAAGCGACGGCAGATGAATAAAGGACCCAGAAAACGACTGTAATCAATAGGGTTTTTACGACACTTTTCCCGAATGAATCGGAACGTCGATTTGGGTTAAAAATAGATGAAACTGGAATAAGAGCAAATACCAGACAAATAAAACTTAGAAAAATCTTATTCAAGAGAATGATTTCGTATTCGCTGATATTGATACCAGTTTTAGATAGTCGAGATATGAACTGGGCCAGTTTAAAAAACGATAAGGTCGTAAGATCGGCTTCAAATTCTCCAAAATCTTCAGGGATTTCTCGCAAATTTATACCAATACTTGGTTTGCTCGATTGCAGCGGAAAAACAGGATTATCCAGATCAGAGATCTCTGTGGCTTCAGTTAGCTCCCAGAGATTATTGCCTCTATAGCTTGCAAGCTCAGCCTTAATGATTTTTTGGCTCTTGTGTTTCTCATTAAAAAAGAAAATTTCAATATCTCGCAGCTGCTGGTTCTTGCGATCAAAATAACTGAATGAGGCAAAGTAGTTTTGAGATTTATACCAGAATTTTCCACCTTCAAGTGAGCTGCGGGTGAGGTAGCGTCCTTCCGATTTCACACTTTTGGTTATTTCCTGACGTTTAACTTTATTCGTAAATGGTTCGATGAAACCCAGATTGAAAAACTGCAGTACCACTACAAATATGGCGCAGCCGCTGATCAGAAGATAAATCTTTCGATAAGAATAGCCTGCTGCCAGAATCGAGATTAGCTCAGCATGGGCTTTTAGTTTATTGAGCGAGAAAAGCGAAGAAACAAGACAACAGATAGGCAGCATTTTTCCCATCAAGTCAGGCATCTTAAGTAGATATTCGAGAAAAACCCCGGGAGATATCTTTTCCCTGCAGGAAGCCGTTAATTAAATCGGCGGTGGTAATGAGCAGAAAAAGAACGACAACAGCTCCTACGAAGCTTTTAAACCATTCCTTAATGATCAATCCGGAAAGTATCAACATCTTTTAATTATAACTGGAAGCAGAGTTTTTGAAAATAAAAGCAGAGTTGGTTTAAGAATTGGCTTAGTCAGGTTTCTTAAAAAGAAGGATCTTTCACAAATGGGCACTGCCACAGAAGAAAAACGATAGTAGTAATTAACCATTTTCATGCCGAAAGATGAGTCTAATAAAAGATCCTTGAGTTCACGGCAGTCGCGGGTAATGGCATGAGAGTCGCCATAACAAAAAGTAACTACGTAACACTTCTTAGATTGAACATATATCTGTTGATAGGCGTGGCGAAAGATTTCAGGTTTTTTAAAAACGGACTTTTTAAGATGCTTACGAACCATCTCTCTGAGTTTACAACCTGGTAAGGCTGATTGGCGGTAAAGCTAATAAACTGATCCAGACATTTTTTAGCTTCGTCATGAAACTTGGGAACAGCATCATACATACGGGCCATCTCAAAGTAGAGGTGACTGATCATTAACATTTCGGTAATTTCTTTTTTGGGATCAAAATGCTCTACACGAATGTCATAGATATCCCGAACTTTTTTTACCTCAGCGATGATGCTTAGATAATCAATGAACTTCTTGAGGGCGCTTCCGTAATCACCAGCATCCAGTGATTCTTTTCCAAATCTGGCGACGGTAACCCGGTTCTCATAACGATGTTTGAGTTTGATTATTCGTTCACGCTCTTCACGAGACGTTTTGCCCGATTTTGAAATGGATCCCATGAACTACCTATCGGAATGATCTAGAACTTAATGATAGCCGATATTGAGGTATCTACCAGTGATTCATCCTGATAAATGTAGGAATTTTCACCAAATTGTTGAGAGAATCTTTGAGCAAATTCGACGCCTAAACGCGGACCAACCCAGCCCACCCCCCAGCCGGTACCTTTGAACTCCCGGATATTGTCATAAAATTTTCCAACTCGGAAGAAAAAGTCATCAAAGATGGTTAGTTGAAGAGCAGCTCTCCAAAGGTGCTTATCTTTTACGTCTTTGGTGTATTGAGTTCCGATATCGGCAATGAGTGTTAGCTTGTCGGCGATATTATATTGCAAACCTGCCAGAGCTCTTTCTTCACCCGGAGTAGTCCGGGAGGGATCGATAAGAGTGAGCCCTACCGTGGTGTCTTCATCTAAGACAAAAAGGGTCCCAAAAACGAATTGGTGATGAGTTTTTTTACGGTTTTTTCTTCCAGGAGGATTCACATCCTGGATATAGCGATAAGATATTCCCGCCGAAGCGTTCGGGCCCATTGCCGCAGCAGTGTGCATGGATATTTGTGTGCGCTCAAAGTCATTTTCATCTTGCTGGATGTATGACAATCCGCCTTTAATTGGACCAGTGTGGTCGGCCATAAAAAAGCCTTGAGATTTGTTGCGACTTGCAAAGTCATCGGAAGCACTATCGCGGTCTTTACTCTCGTGGCGTAAAGAGGTTTTTGTGTTGTGATAAGAGAAACTTGAACCATTAAAAAAAGCAGCTGTGGCTGGATTAATTAGAGCTGCTTCGGTAGAAAGTACACTCGCCACCCCCGCTCCGGCGGTAGAATTCAAGCGAGTGGTTTGAAATTCTCGAATTTGAGCCCATGATGACTGGCCCATTAAGAGCATAGACGCTAAAATATAAACTTTCTTCATACAAAAAATGTAGAGAAAAAGAATCTCTAAAACAAGGGGATTTATGAAAATCAAAAAAGCAATTATCCCAATTGCAGGGAAAGGCACTCGATTTCTTCCGGCGACCAAAGAAATTGCCAAAGAAATCATTCCTATTATTAACGTTCCGATGATTCATTACATCGTCCAGGAAGCCGTTGAAGCTGGAATTGAACAAATTATTTTCGTCACATCTTCAGGCAAATTTGCCGTAGAAGATTATTTTGACAGAAATCAGGAACTCGAAGCCTTTTTAGAAAGAAACAACAAAACCAAAGAGCTGGAACTCATTCGCAAAATTGGTTCTATGGTAGATGTCACAGCTGTTCGTCAAAAAGAACAGCTGGGATTGGGTCATGCGGTACTCATGGCAAAGAACATGGTTGAAAAAGAACCATTTGCTGTTTTACTGGGTGACGATATCGTGGTGAATGGCACGCCGGCCATCAAGCAATTGATGGATATATCTCTTCAAAATGATGGTGCCAGTGTCATTGGGGTCATGGAAGTGCCAAAAGAAGACACATCAAAATATGGGATTGTTAAGGGAACTTTCATGAACGAAAGAACCTTGCGCATGGACGGAATGGTTGAGAAGCCAAAGCCGGAAGATGCTCCTACTAATCTGGCGACTCCCGGTCGATATGTTTTAACGCCAGAAATTTTTGAAATCCTGGAAAACATACCTCGAGGTGCGGGCAATGAATATCAACTAACCGATGCCATCAATGTTCTTTGTCAGCGTAAAACCGTACTTGCCCATAAGTTTTATGGTGAGAGATTTGATACTGGCAATATTCATGGTTATCTGGACGCCACGGTCGATTTCTCACTCAAAGATCCGCTGATTCGCGACAAGTTTGTTGAATCTCTTAAGTATCGTCTTAAAAAATATGGAATTACTTTATGATGAAATTGTTACTGTTTTCATTTTTCTTTAGCTTTCAGTCTTTTGCTTATATACCAACGGTTGAGTCTCTTTTTCGTCATGGTTCCAATCCGGATGTAACGGCAAATGGTGTTTCAGTTACCTTTATGGTGAAACGAGTAGAGGCAAGTGATAAGAATTCTGAAAATAGCGACGTCTCCCTACTGGCCGAAAATAAGAAAGAAGATTTTTATAAATTATTCTTCACAAGAGTGAATAATGATCTGATGAAGGTTGCTCAGACCCGTTATGCCAATAATACTTTCAGTGAAGCATCATTGATGGAAAAGATTTATTACCCAAGCTTCACCAATTTCACTATCAAGGCGACTCCAGAAGAATCTGAGAAAGGACTTTTTCATGCGATGTTAAGGTCGATGATATTTAATGATGGTGAGTTTCTTGTCAGTTATCTAAACGCCCTGGGGGCACCGGTAAAGTTAAATAACGAGATCCTTAATCGTTCAAAAATTGAGTTACTCGCAAGCTATAAGCAATACCTGGTAGCTTTGAATAAAGATCGCACCGCGAGAAAAACAGAAGTGAATCCGCTGAAGCCGGAAGATCCGACTGCTCGTGAGCGTGCGGAAGTCATCATGGCTGAGCCAATGTATGTCGATATGAATCAGGTTAAGTTATCGCGTGAAAATGATCAAATGGCGTGGTTGATCACCGCTGGACCTTTTGAAGCAGTTGTTTCCTATAAAAATCGTGACATTCAAAAAATTAAATTCAAATCTCAAAATGGTGAACTGGAGATGATCTGCAAGGATCATTGGCTGGCCAACGGAACTCACAGCCTACCTCGTTTTATTATGATAAAAGATTTTAAAGGCGAGAATTACCACGTGGAGATTTTGAATCTGCGCCATTATCTGGAAAAAGAAATAGATATCATAAATCGTCTGAAGAAATGGGATAGCCTTCTTAAAGGTAAAGAATCTCTTGATCCAAAGCCGGCATTTGTTCTTTAAATGAAAGTTGCCCGAATTGCTGTTAACTACCCGTTAAAAAATCAGGGACTCTTATATTTTTATGAGGGTGAGCTACAGCGCGGACAAGTGGTGGAAGTGCCACTGGGAAAAAGAAAAGAGTTCGGTTGTGTTATCTCAACTGATGAATCTCAGTCCAGGGAGTACAATGAGACTCCTCAGGACAAAATTAAAACAATCCATGGATTAGTCGACAATTGGAAGCTTGAAGAAAGTGAATTGCAACTCTATGAATGGATGGCAAGTTACTACCACTATAGTTTGGGACAAGTGATTTTTGATTGTTTGCCGGGAACACTAAAACGACCACGGATGCTCGATCAAACACAGGGCGAAGGCAAAGAACTTGAGTTTGTTCCAAATCAAAAGCAACAGCATGTTATCCAGGAAATTAGAAAAGGTCTGGGTGCATTTAACAGATTTTTGATTCATGGAGTAACCGGTAGCGGAAAAACTGCTGTGTATATGGATTTAATCAGAACCACGCTGGAAAAAGGCCAGAGTGTTCTGTTTCTATTGCCTGAAATTAACCTGACTCCACAATTTACTTCAACCTTTGCAAGATATATTAAAGCCCCTATTCTTGCCTATCATTCGGAAATTTCCGACTCTCAAAAGTATCAGATCTGGCAAATGGCAAGAGCGAATAAAGAGCCGACCCTGATCTTGGGTGTACGAAGCTCAGTCTTTATTCCTCTTTCTAATCTGGGTTTAATTGTCATCGATGAGGAGCACGATACTTCTTTTAAGCAAGACGATCGTTGTCCCTATAATGCCAGGGATGTGGCATCTAAAAAAGCTCAACTTCTAAAGATACCTTTAGTGATGGGTTCAGCAACACCGAGTATGGAAAGCTACAGTGCCTTTCACCAGGTGGGACAAAAAAATCTTTTTGAAATGCGAGAACGGGCCGGAGAGGGATTTTTACCAGAGGTCCACCTGGTTGATGCCCGCGATAAATCTGATAAAGAACTTGATATCTGGCCCCTCGTCCCGAAATCAATTGAAATGATTAAGACTTCCCTTGAGCGTAAAGAGCAGGTTTTGGTTTTCGTCAATCGTTTAGGTTTTGCCAATTATCTGCAGTGTCGTGCTTGCGGCCATCAGTTTAATTGTCCGAATTGCTCCATCACATTACGTTTTTATCGTAAGAAAAATATACTTGCTTGCCATCACTGTGATTACAAGGAGCCTCAACCCACTCAGTGTCCTCAATGTGCTTGTCTGACTCTTTCCCATAAAGGTTTTGGAACGGAAAAACTTCAGGATGTTCTGGCACGCCTTTTTCCTGAAAAGGTGATTGAGCGATTTGACCGTGAAGAAATAAAAACCTTTAAGCAATTAGAAGATCGCCTGAATGATTTTCATGAGGGCAAAATTGATATTTTGGTGGGAACACAGATGCTTTCCAAAGGACATAACTTTGAGAAAGTTAAACTGGTTTTGATCCTGGGTATTGATAGTCAGCTCAATTTTCCAGATTTTCGTTCCTCGGAAAGAGTCTATCAAACGCTGACCCAGGTCTCCGGCAGGGCCGGGCGATATTCAAAAGACGGTAAAGTCGTTATTCAAACCCTAAATCCTGAGAATAGAATCTTTCAAATTGTGAAGAACCACGACTTCGATCAATTTTATCAGGATGAGCTAAAGATCCGTGAACTCTGCGAATGTCCTCCTTTTAAAAGATTGGCGATGTTGCACTTCACATCACGCTTTCAAGATCGCTTAATCCCTCATGTGAATGACCACGTAGGACCGATGCTGAGAAACCTCATTGGCACTCACTTTCCAGAAGTTACGATACTCGGACCTCGCCCGGCCCATATCGAGAAGAAATCCAACCAGTTTACTTGGTCAATTTTGCTCAAGTCTAAAGACCTGGCACAATTACATAACCTCTTAAAAACATTCGAGAATAACTACAAGTTTTTAAGCTCAGTGTCTTATAAAATAGATATCGATCCATATACGATGGTGTAAAACCTTAAGTTTTCGACATTCCGGCCCGAAAAGGTGAGTAGGTTAACTCAACTTTTTGAGGCGTTTATGAAATTGATTGTCGCTGCGATGTTGTCTGTACTGACTATCCCTGCTTATGCGCAAGGGGTGTTGATCTCACTTGAGACCTATCAAAAAGAGATTGTTCCCCCGACATCCACATCAACTTCAACTGAAACAAAGGTGAAAGTTGAGCCAATTGAAAATACAAAAACCTCTGGGGTCTGTGAAGCACAAGAACAAACCTCACTTCCTCTTCGCTATGTCACATCCTTGATCTTGCAAAGAGACGGAAAACTCGACATTCAGCATGATCCTCGCACCGGTAAAATCAAAATTAATTCTCCGGACATGATTAGTAACTGTAACAGCATGATTGAATGGGTGCCCGATGTAAAAGTTGTGGAAGGTCGAAAAAAATATAGTCTGGAAGCCAGAATTAAAAAAGGCGATAGCTGTGAAACGGTAGATAAAAAAACCATCTGTTCCTATAAAGTCGCCAAAGTCGAAAATAAAAAATTCAAAGAATATGCAACTGAAAAAGTGGAAGCGAATATGAATGGCTTTGAAGAATGTCTGAAAAAAGCAGGCATCTTCAATAAGGAAAATAAAGTTGATGAGAATGCCACTTTTCCTTCAGAACTTCGTGAAGAGTTTTCCGGTTATAAAGAAACTGGGGATTTGCTATTCGTATCCAAGGGTAACGATTCGAAGTTACTGAATGCTAAATATGATAAGTTCGTCGAAATCGACGGATGCCTTCATTATGAAAAAATTACTCCTGAAGGAATCGCTCTTAAATCTTTGGAAGATGCAGAGAGAGAACGCATTCTAGCCGAGAAAGAAGAGATCATGAAGTGTGGCGACTACGAAAGGATGGCGGATTTCCGAGAACGCCACAAAGAGTTCGCAGGAGATATTGACCCGATCATTGAAGCTTTATTGAAAGATCTAGCCGCGAAGTCCATCAAGGCCATCCAGGATAATACCTCAAAAAATATCGATGAAGATCTTAAAATCATCAATAGTTTTCAGCGTCTGGTCATTGATCCAAAAATTGAAAAAGCTACCAAGCTTTACGAAGACACTATGACTCTGGAAGGGGAAGCACTCAAAACTGCAGAAGCTGAGCTGGCAAAAGTAAAACAAACTCTGGTGGAGCTCAACCAGGCTCCGTATCTATCTAAGGCATTAGTAGACAAGATGGAAGCTGATGGACGATTCGATGATGCTGCTAAAGCAAATTTCAGCAAAGAATTGCTTGTGAACTACTCCCAAGTTGGAAACAAAAAAAATGGAATTATCATAACGCCTGAAATTGCTTCGAACAATGCTCTCGCCAAGAAAGTGGCTTATGAAACTCAGCTAGAAGTAAAAAAAGAGCGTTTTGAGATTTCAACCGGTCAGAGAGAGGGTAAGTCATATTACTACAACTCTATGGTGGCGAAGCTTAGAAATGATATTCAACTTCGAACCCACAACTATATGGAAGAGATTAATTCAGAGTACATGCGTATGCGTCCGGGTGGGCACTGTTATAAGCCATTCCGAAACGTTCAGCGTTGCTTGGCAGATGCTCAAGATCGTGTGAACGAACTTCAGGCCTATCTCACTCACTATAATAAAGTCGATAACGAGCGCATTCTGGAATATGAAGCGAAGGCCAAAGACTACGCTGCCCTGGAAAAAGCCGGTCGCGATTATGTCGCCCGCCAAAATGGTGAACCTGTTCCTGAAACTCCGGCCCCTGACACCACAGTTCCGCCGAGTGGAAATAACAATGGGACCTACACTTTTGATTACAATGGTGGAGGAAATCCGCAAGCGGCTTATCAACAACAGCAGTTCCAGCAACAGCAATATCAGCAGCCGCAAGGCAACCAGATGGGCTATCAGTATTATGGTCAATTTGGTTATGGAAATCAGGGGCAAGGCCAGCAGCCTCAATACAACCCGTATGGATATCCACAACAGAACCCTTATGCTCAGTACCAACAGGGTCCACAGACTCAAGGCTACTGGAATAATCCTTACCAGGCCTATGGAAACTATAACATGTATGGTGGGATGAATTACGGTAATCGTTAAATCTAAATAGAAATTCGGACATAAAAAAAGCCAGGGTAAAACCTGGCTTTTTTATTTTTTAAATTAGAATTCCAGGGTTGCTCTTAGACCGCCACCATGAACGTTGCTTAAGCTTAACTCACTTGAGGCATCGTTGTTGAAAGCGTAGTAGTCACCCACTTTCCAGTAGCCATAGTAACCGCTGATGGTAACGTTTGGATTCCACTTATAATCAAAGCCGAAATCCACTTCAAAGCCCAGATCATCGGCTTGGTCTTCAGCAGCGTTTCCAAAAGAGTAATTAGACTCATGATGGTAACCATTCTTACCTGTCTCGGCAGTTTCCATAGCATTGGCCATTATGAAAGCAGCTTTCCAGACCCATTTATCAGTTTTGTAATGACCATGGAACTTGTAGAAACGAGAGTTCGTGATGGAAGAATCAAAAATACTACGTCCACCTTCGTTGAAAGATGGGTAGTTGTAGCGGAACATCAGTTCAGCTACGTGATAGTTTGGATGCAAGTAAACAGCTTCAAATTTTCCAGAAGCACCATCGTCACCTTGTACTTGACCACCAGTAAACCCGATGTCCCATTTTGGGTTTAGCTCATACTTAGCTTCAACGATATAAGCATTGGCCGCCAATTTTGAATCACCAGTGCCATAAACATTTCCATATTCACCGGTTTGAAGAGAGGCCTCGGCAGCCACTTTAAATTTATTCCAGCGCTTTGATACAAATGGTTCAATGATCGTGACTTCGGTTTTACCGCGGTCCTGGTTACCGGTACTATCGTTATATAGCGAGTTTTTTCGTTCAGAAAAACGTTTGCCGTAAAGGACACTTACTAACAGATCACGATTCTTATTGTCGTACTTCGCGGTTACACCGACTTCACGCACATCCCAACCACCAGCTGGCTTGTCACCTTCATTTGCACCATCGTCAGTGTTGTTGTCATCATCATATGAGGAGATTTTAGCCCAATAAGGAATAAGACTGAAGTTGCCGATTTTCATCTCAGCTTCGATTCCATCATACATGGTGAAAAAACGATCCCATGGGTCATTGCCGCCATCGAAAATGATACCTAGCCCATAATGCTTGCTCATACGACCGATTTTCACCAAAGCAGTGTCAGCATAAAGCTCCATATACATCTGGTTTACATTCAGTGCGCTTCGCTGGGCGGGAGAGGTAAAGAAGTATGCATTGTTGGCAGAGCCATCCTGATTATTACCGGCTTCACCACCAGCAAAACCGCCACGCAGGTAACCCGAAGAAAGTTCACCCTTTAGAGTGACACCATCGTTAACAATGATCTGGGGGTTGAGTTTAAAAACGTAAGTTTGAAAGCTGGCATTGCAGTCGCCGCTAATGCCTTGAGTACCAGAAGGAGTCTGGGCCGTTACATCGTCACTAGTACGACAAACATTATTCAACAAATGGGTATCCACACCAAAGGCGCCGGTCCAGTCTATGGGCAGGGCCATAGCCGAATTGATGCTGAGAGTAGAAATAATAAGACTACTAATTAATCGAAACCTTTTAACGGTCACTGGTCTTCCTTGGTAAGGGTGGACATGAGGGCATCCACAAATAAAATGATAATGAAAACTCTATAAAATCCCTCGGGATGTGGAAAGACCTACCCCCTAAAAAAGCGCGAAATCACAAACCGGATGACTTGCAAAAAAGCTTTGGGTAATCTATAGTCACTGGACGTTTAAAAGATCTCTGTAGGGGTGTCGACAAGTGGTAAGTCAGCAGATTTTGATTCTGCCATACGCAGGTTCGAACCCTGCCACCCCTACCACTTTTTTTCTTTAAGGAGTTCGCGTGAGACGCATTGTTCTTGTCTCTGGTACCTCAAATCCTACTCTTTCAAAGAAAATTTCAGAATTCCTCGATGTTCCACTCGTAAATCCTCAACTCAGACGCTTCGCTAACGGTGAAGTTTACTGTGAAATTGAAAAAAACGTCCGTGGGGCTGACGTTTTTGTCATTCAATCTACCTGTGCTCCGGTGAATGAACACCTGATGGAGCTGCTAATTATTATTGATGCTCTAAAACGTGCTTCGGCCAATTCCATCACGGCTGTTGTTCCGCATTATGGTTACTCTCGTCAGGATCGTAAGTCGGCCCCTCGTACTCCAATCACGGCCAAACTGGTTGCAGATATGATGACTGTGGCCGGTGCTTCCCGAGTGGTAACGATGGACCTTCACGCTGGTCAGATTCAAGGCTTCTTTAATATTCCATTTGATAATATTTTCGCTTCTCCAGTTCTACTGGATTACATCACTAAAAACCTTAATCGCGAGAATTTGATTTGTATTTCTCCTGATGCTGGTGGTGTAGAGCGCGTTCGTCATTTTGCCAAGAAGCTGAACACCGAACTGGCCTTGATTGATAAACGTCGTACAGGTCCGAATGTCGCCGAAGCCATGAACGTCATCGGTGATGTGAAAGGCAAAGATTGTATCATCATCGACGATATGATCGACACTGCAGGCACCCTGGTTCAAGCTGCCGTCGCCCTTAAGAAAAACGGCGCCAATAAAATCTACGCTGCCGCTACACATCCGGTCTTTTCTGATCCTGCAATTACACGTTTGTCTGAATGTGCTGAACTGGAAGAAGTCATCGTTACTGATACTATTCCACTTAGTCCGGAAGCGCGTAAAGTTGGGAAAATTAAAGTGGTTTCCACAGCTGATATTCTTTCTAAGGCCATTCACCGAACATTTAATCATGATTCGGTAAGCTCGCTTTTCATCTAGTATGTTTCAGTTAATTGTGGGCGTTGGTAATCCAGGTTCTGAATACGCAGCAACCAGACATAATATTGCTTGGCTATTGCTCGATCATACCCCCACCTTTGGTCAGGCGAACTGGAAATCTAAGTATAAAGGCCTCTTTGCCGAAGCAACAGTAAAGGGTCATAAGTTTTATGGACTCAAGCCTCAGACGTTTATGAACCTCTCTGGTGAGTCGGTGCAACCGTTCGCCGCTTTCTATAAAATCCCGCCCCAGGAAATTCTGGTGATTCATGATGAACTGGATATTCCTTTTGGGCAGCTTCATTTCAAAATGGGCGGGGGGCTTGCCGGTCACAACGGACTGAAGTCCATCGCTCAATGTCTGGGTACGGATCAATTTGCTCGTATGAGAATTGGGATTGGACGTCCGGTGCACGGAACTGTCGCAAATTACGTACTTAGCCCTTTTTCAAAGGATGAACAGGCCCAATTGCCACTTCTCCTCGAAAAATTGCATGACCCGATGCTTACCTGTATGGTAGAGGGTCTTAATAAAGTCGGCATATACAATAAGAAGAATCTTTTAGCTTAGATCACGAGGAGTTTTTTATGGGCATGAACTGTGGAATTGTAGGATTACCAAACGTAGGTAAATCAACTATTTTTTCCGCCCTTACTTCAGCCCCGGCTGAAGCCGCTAACTATCCATTTTGTACCATTGAACCAAACGTCGGTGTGGTTCATGTTCCTGATATCCGTCTGGAAAAAATCGCCAAGATCGTTAACCCTGAAAAAGTTGTTCCGGCAATCACCGAATTCGTGGATATCGCGGGTCTTGTGAAGGGTGCTTCTAAAGGTGAAGGTCTGGGGAACCAATTCCTTGGCCACATTCGTCAAGTCGGAGCCATCTGTCACGTGGTTCGTTGCTTCGAAGATAACGATATCGTTCACGTTGCGGGAAAAGTTGATCCTGTCTCAGATATCGAAGTTATCAATATCGAACTAGCACTCGCCGATCTTGAATCTGTTACAAAGCGCATCCAAACTCTAGATAAGTATCTTAAGTCTCAGGACAAGAAAGTTCAGGAAAAAGCTAAAATCTCTAAGCCCATCCTAGAGCGGCTGGTGAAAACTCTGGAAGAAGGTCTTCCAGCTCGTTCGCTTCCACTTGATGCTGATGAAATCGATGCTATTTCTGATATTCATCTTATAACCATGAAGAAAATGCTTTATGTGTGTAACGTAGATGAAGCCAATCTTCTGGAAGAAAACGATCACGTAAAGAAAGTGCGTGAGATCGCCGCCAAAGAAGGTTCCCAGGTTATTACCATTTGCGGAAAAATCGAATCTGAGATCGCGGCCCTTGAATCAAAAGAAGAAAAAGAAGCCTTCCTGAAAGATATCGGAATCGAAGAATCAGGCCTCTCAAAAATGATTAAGGCCGGCTACGACATGCTGGACATGAAAACTTATTTCACTGCTGGTGTTAAAGAAGTTCGTGCCTGGACTTTCCCTAAGGGTGCGAAAGCTCCTCAAGCCGCAGGAGTTATCCACTCTGATTTCGAGCGTGGATTCATTAAGGCTGAAGTTTATCACTGTGAAGATCTATTCGCCCTTACTTCTGAAGCGAAGGTTAAAGAAGCCGGCAAATTCAGAATGGAAGGGAAAGAATATGAAGTGAAAGACGGCGACGTCATCCACTTCAAGTTTAATGTTTAAATCCTAACGTCACATCGAAAATCTTATTGGGCTCGCTGGGATCAGCGAGCTCTTTTTTATCTAAGAGTAGCTTGTAAAAGAATATATTCCTGAAAATCAGCTTTACGTAATTTCTGGTCTCCTGAAACGGAATAGCTTCGATGTTTTTAAGAATCGTTTCATCTGAATCAAATAAATTACCCTTCCAGCGCTCAACTCTTGATTCTCCGGCATTATAAGCCGAAAGCACATAGACCAAGTTTCCATCGTAACGTTTCATCAAACCTTTAAAATATTTTGTTCCAAGCTCAATATTCAACTTCGGATTCACAAGTTGTTTATCTCGGACGGATCTTTTCAAGCGGCGAGCTGTGGTAGGCATCAACTGCATCAGTCCACGAGCACCAACCGGAGATCTCGCCAGAGGGTTGAAGACTGACTCCTGACGGATTAATGAAAGAACGACTATCGGATCAAGCGTATCTTTTTTCAAGGTCAGATTCAGTTCGTTTAAATAAGGCTTTGGATAAAGAATTTCCAATAAAGAGCGGTCAAAGACAACTTCCTTACGATCCAGAACTTCATACAGATAACGGAAAGTAGATAGATAATTTTGTGAGTCAAGAATGATGCGTGCATTGATCAGATGTAAATCCGAACGAACGTCCAGCTGTTTTCCCGTTGGTATCGAAACCACAAACTCCGGCATAGAGTGACGCTTAAGACGATTAAGTTCAAGCTTCATCAATCGTTGTGAATCGATTTTTGCCCAGGCCTTAAGTCGAACCAGCGAAGAAAGATAATCCTGATTGAGGAGCTTGGTATCAAAGGATAGTTGCTCAATGGACTTCAAAGCATTATCTGTATAAAAACGAACTGCACTTGAAGTGGGTTTTAAAACCTGGATTTTTTTGACAGACATG
>JBEIEO010000045.1:0-15231 GCA_040382895.1 Halobacteriovoraceae bacterium | reverse complement strand
TCGAGCTCTCCACGATCCTGTTGTACTATCAAAAAATTGACGATCGGGAGCGCACAAGCATCATCACTTACATCACGTTCTTGAGCACAACTGGTATGATGATCGGATCGATGCTGGGGGCCCTCTTCATGAAAAATTTGCCTAGTACCTGGGACCACTACCTCATCTTATTTGCGGCCTCGACTTTTCTCAGGGCCTTGGTGATTATCTTCGCGCCCCATGTGAACTTCTTTGGCCGCATTCCTAGACTTTTCAATTTCGGCCGTGCCCCTGGCGAAGTTCTGAGCTTTAGCTCGATCGCCAGACAGTTTCTCAGGTCAAAAAAATCTGCCATTCAAAAGATAGATCACGAAGAAGAAAGATGAGGTTTTTCAGAGGAGAAAGTGAGACATGAAGGCAAAAAAAAAGCCCTCTTAGCGAGGGCTTTTTTTTAAAGAAATTACTTCTTCTTAGAAGCTTTCTTTGTAGCTTTCTTAGCTACTTTTTTTGTTGCTTTCTTAGCTACTTTCTTAGTTGCTTTCTTTGTAGCTTTTTTTGCTGCTTTCTTAGCCATAATTTCCTCCCAGGAAATAGTTGGTTAATATAATTGACCTTTCTTATTTAAAGCTTAATCACAATTTTCATCTAACGCAAATAAAAAATACATATTTTATTTCAAACCCATCTTTTTTTTTGATGAAGTGGCTGTTTGAGGAGATTTTTTGAAGATCTCACCATCACCTCATGCACACTTTGTTGGTTTAAACATCGTATGCATGAGGATCGGTAAGTTCAGAAAGGATATTTAGGAAAAAATGAAATCGAGCTCGTCGTTTTTAACATCAACGATGATTTTGCCGCCACCTTCAAGCTTACCGAAGAGGATTTCGTGGGCCATTGGCTTCTTAATCTTGTCATTAATGAGTCGAGCGATAGGTCTTGCACCTAGTTTATCATCGTATCCATTTTTGCTAAGCCACTCTTTCGCCCGATTGGTCACTTCCAGCTCCACTTTCTTCTCAACCAGCTGGTTTTCTAGCTCCATCAGGAACTTATTAACCACCATATCGATGTTTCTAGCGGCCAGCTTGTTAAAGCTGATGATGGCATCCAGACGGTTTCGGAACTCAGGGGTGAAGTAGTTTTTCACGGCCTGGTCACGTTTAGTGGAATTAATTTCCCCACCGCGGGCACCTGATAGACCAATTGATCCAGCTTCCATTTCTTTGGCACCAGCATTGGAAGTCATGATCAGAATCACGTTCCTGAAGTCTGAAGTCCGGCCATTGGAGTCTGTCAGAGATCCATGGTCCATCACCTGCAGAAGGATGTTAAAGACATCTGGATGGGCCTTTTCGATCTCATCCATTAGTAGAACTGTGTAGGGAGTCTTATGGATAGCATCGGTCAGAACGCCACCTTGTTCAAAGCCCACATAGCCTGGAGGAGCTCCAATCAATTTAGAGACGGTGTGCTTTTCCATGAACTCCGACATATCAATCCGGACGAAGTTAATGCCCATAATATGTGCCAATTGCTTGGCGAGCTCAGTTTTACCTACACCGGTTGGACCAGTGAAAAGGAAACTTGCGATAGGTTTATTGGCATGACCCAGACCAGATCGGGATAAGATCAGCGCATTGGAAACCTTATCGATAGCTTCGTCCTGACCATAGATCATCATCTTCAGGTCGCGCTCCAGGAACCGCAGCTTCTCTTTTTCATTAACCGAAATTGATTTTTGCGGAATCCGGGCAATCTTGGAAACAATGTGTTCGATGTCGGCCAGGGTAACTTCAGCACCTTTCTCAGCTTGTGGCTGCAGACGCAGGTAGGAGCCAACTTCATCGATGACGTCGATAGCTTTATCTGGCAATTTACGATCGGTAACGTGTTTGTTCGATAGCTCGACAGCCGCACGAATCACAACTTCGGGATATTTTACCTGATGATGTTCCTCAAACTTAGGCTTCAAACCTGCCAGAATTTTGACTGAGTCTTCAACCGAGGGCTCGAGCACATCGATTTTCTGGAATCGACGGTTCAGGGCCTGGTCTTTTTCAAAATATTTCCGGTACTCATCAAAGGTAGTCGAACCCATACAACGAATCTGACCTTTGGAAAGTGCCGGCTTCAATAAGTTGGAAGCATCCAAGCTTCCGCCGGATGTAGCCCCTGCCCCAATGATGGTATGGATCTCATCGATAAAAAGAATAGATCCTTCATTTTCGTTTTGTTTCTCCAAGGCCTGAAGGACAAGCTTTAGTCTTTCTTCAAAGTCACCGCGGAACTTCGTTCCGGCCAGTAACGAAGCCATATCCAAGCTGTACACCGTAGTGTTGGCCAGAGCACTTGGAACTTTTTGTTCAACAATCGCTTTTGCCAGACCTTCAGCGATAGCCGTTTTACCAACGCCAGAATCCCCTACCAGGATAGGATTGTTTTTTCGGCGTCTGCAGAGAATCTGAATGATTCGTTGAATTTCTTCTTCGCGACCAATGATCGGATCGATCTTACCCTGGCGGGCAAGATTGTTGAGATTGGTGGTGTATTCAGCCAGTGCTTTTTCGTATTTTTCTTCTTTGCGGAAAGTCTCCTGACCAGTCTCAGTGCTGACTTCATCTTGACGATTTACCGGACGATCAACGGAATGGGAGATCTTCTCCACGATATCAATTCTATTGATGCCCTGGCGTTCAAGGAAGTAAGTCGCAGGAGATTCTTTCTCACTGAACATGGCCACTAACAGGTTTATAGCCTGAATAGACTTTTTGCCGGAGCTCTGGATATGAATAGCTGCACGCTGGATGACCCGCTGAAGACTCAAAGAGATCTCCGGCTGGTAAAAAATGCCGTTTTCACGGGCAATCTCACGAAGCTGATCATTTCCGAATTGTTTGCGATTGAGGTCCTGAATTTCATCTTCACTTAGAAGTGAGAAATTCGAATCCTCGCTCAAGAATGTCTGTAGGTCCTTGCGCAGATCCTGAAGATTAGCACCGCAGTCGTTCAGGACTTCGGTAACTGTTTCATCATCCAGCATAGACAAGAGGACGTTTTCCAAGGTCAAAAATTCGTGGCGCTTTTCATTAGCGCGCTTAATGGCCCGGTTTAAAATTTGTTCTAATTTTTGGCTAATCATAAAACGACCTCACATTCACCATTATACAGAAGATGGGACTGAATGGAAAAAAGGCAAGGTTAAGATAGCAGATTAATCTAGGATTCCGGTTCAGTAGTGCATCTTAATGGATGACCATTTTCCCGTGCATATTTGATGACTTTTGCAACTTTCGACTCTGCGACTTCATAGGTGAACACACCGCAGACGCCGAAACCTCTGGAATGGACTTCCAGCATGATGGCCTGCGCATCTTGATAGTTCTTATTGAAATACTTCTGCAAAACCAACACCACAAATTCCATAGTTGTATAGTCATCATTATGCATGAGGACCTTATACTTCCGTGGCGGCTGTAGTTTTTGTTTATTGACGGTGGCCGTGCCACTTTGTTCATCGCGATCGGTTTCTGAAGACATAAGTTATATCACATTGGTATATTAAGGAGGATGCACCAATTCAAAATGAAAGGCAAGAAATCCCCATGCATTCCGAAGCACTGAAAAATAGACTGCAGAAAAATCTGAAAAAACTCAAGACCTACTTGCAGAAAAACGGGATCGAAGCCTACCGGATCTATAATAAAGACATACCTGAGTATCCTTATTTGATAGATATCTACGGTAGTGATGCTGTCATTTATGAACAGGGAAAAAAACTAGCCGAAGAAGATGAAGCCAAAAGAATGATTCACCAAAAAGATATTGAGCAGGTGATTCTGGACATTTTCCAGATTTCACCAAACCATCAGCATTTTAAAATTCGTCAACGCCAGAAAGGAACTGAACAGTATCGCCCACTGGCACCTGGTAGCAGCGGTGATTATTTTCTGGTGAATGAACCACCTTTTCAGTTCTACGTGAATCTAGAACGCTATCTCGACACAGGTCTCTTTCTGGACCATCGACCGCTGCGACAGCACTTGTTTAAAGCATGTCAGGATAAAACTGTATTGAATCTTTTTTGCTACACTGGCTCCCTTAGCGTGGCAGCTGCCAAGGGTGGAGCAACAGTTACATCAGTTGATATGTCCCGCACCTACCTGGATTGGGCAATTGAAAACTTTGTGGCCAACGATCTTGATTATAATGCCCACAGATTCATCCAGGCCGATGTTCTTAAAGAATTGCAGGACATGATCGAAGCTCAGGTGAAATTTGATTTCATTGTGCTTGATCCTCCAAGTTTTTCAAACTCTAAGAGGATGGAGGATGATTTGGATATTGAAAGAGATCATCCCATTCTCATTCGTGATTGCATGAAACTGTTAGCTCCAGAAGGAACACTTTTCTTTTCTACAAATAAAAGAAAGTTTGAACTGCACTCTATTGTATCCAATCAATATGAAGTAAAAGAAATCTCGCAGTGGACGATTCCTCAGGATTTTCACCATACGGGTATACACCGGGCCTTTACCCTGAAGCGAAGGCCTTGAAATCACGTAGCGTTTAAAGACGTCATATTAGTGCGACTAATAAAAATTAGTAGTTTTGCTTATAATAAATACTTGCGGGTTTTTTCCGTTTCTCCCTATTAATCCCTTAATAACAATGCTTTAACACGCTGCCGCAGTAAAATAAACCTGCTCAACAACCTATCTTGACCAATTGTATCTTGGATTGATAGAAACCTCTCCAACGCAAGAATCTTGGGGAAGAGATTCAAGCAGGGGAAAAAATAAACTTGGGGGAACTATGAAAAACTTGATGATGACTTTATCTTTCGCTCTGTTAACCGGCTCGGCTTTCGCATCAGAACCGACCATGACAATCGTAACAAAAGAAGTGAAGTCCTTCTCTTTTGAGAAAGGGATTAAGCCAATGGGTGACACTGCTGGCGCAGGCCCAGGCGGAATAACTGGTACAGGAGTTGGTACCGGAACAACAGGTGGCATCACAGGTGGCATCACAGGTGGACTTGGTGGTATCGGCGTAGGCGGCGGCGGACTTGGACCAACAGATACTTTTGGAACTCGCATGAATCAAGTTGGAATGGTTATCGCTACTGCAAAAGATATAGTAGCTCTTGGTGAAGCGATTTATACTCTGGTTCAAAAAGGTAAGCCTTCAAATACTACTGAATTTGCTCCGGTTTCAATTGTTCCGAAAGATCCTATCAGCAAAGAAATCGTAGATCCTTTCGACATGGAATACTGTTCATTCCCGGTTGAGAAAAAATATCGCACACAAATGAAAACTGCTGGCTCTGTTGTTGTAGATTTCGAATACATGGTTGTTTACTCTTATGGTTGTTCTTACAACGGTGCTGGTAAATTCATCCAATCAGCAATGGTCCAGCCGGTACGCGTGAAATCAACTTACGGTTGGGATTTCAACGCCTCTATGAAGCTTTCTGGTATCATGAACCACGGTACAAAAGCTGAACCAAACGTTGGTGCCATGCTAACAATCAAGTACTCAATGAATTCTTGGAGAACTGCTTTCGAGAAGAATGATACGATCCACATCACTGGCGATGGTCAATTGAAGACTTACAGTCGCTAATCCTCATCATCAAAGTTTAGATATAGGGAAGGCCACTCGAAAGAGTGGCCTTTCTGTTATTGGCAGGATTGAAGTTGTTTTGAGAATTTCTTATAGGCTTTATTGAAGGCTTTCGCATAATCACTAATGCCGCATAATTGAGTCAGACAAGTCTTAGTTTCAATTACCTTTACTGATCCCATTACCATTGAAGCCTGAGCTTTATGAAAGCGCCCCTCTAGCTCAGTTCCCAAAACTGTTAAGACATGATCGGCTTCTTCAGCAGATGCAACTTCCATATAACCTTTGGGCTGAAGCAGAGAATAAAAATCAAAATTAATGGAATAACCTGAGTCGTGATAAAAAATGCGCTCTGGCACAAAAACTTTACATTGAGCGAAGGCCAGATTCGTCACAAGCATCATGCTGAGGATAACTAAAACTTTCATTGTCACTCCTTGAATCTCTCTAGTTTATAGGGACTTTTAGAAAATGCATGGAAATTAGCGTTATTCTCTTAAAGATATCTTTGGTGGATAAACTTCCAACTAAGACTTAAAGTGCGCCCCGATGATCAGGCACCTCTTTAAACCCACCGATGCAGCTATCTTTATCTACTTTCGTTTTTTTGCGGGGGTCTTTCTTGCCAGTGAACTTATTAACTCCCTGACCCTGGGAGATTTTCATGAATATACCTATCCATCTTTCCATTTTACCTATTTATTTTTTGATTGGGTCAAACCCTGGCCGGTATGGGGAATGGTATTTCATTACCTGATAACAATTCTTGCGGGATTTTCCTTCGCAGTGGGAATCAGGGAACGACTAAGTGCAATGGTTCTCTTCCTTGGCTACACCTCGCTGTTTCTGATGGAAAAATCAGAATATGTGAATCATTTCTATCTCTACTGCCTGGTCGCTTTCTGGCTGATTTTTATGCCGGTGAAAAATGGTCCCAAACGAGCGGCTCCCCGCTGGTACTACTGGCTGATGTTGTTTCATATGGGGATAGTTTATTTCTATGCCGGTATTGCTAAGCTGGATGATGAATGGCTGAGTTTGCACTCCATTCAGATGTTTATGCAGCAGCGAAACTGGACTTATCCAGGTTTGGCTGAAGCTTTAACCTATGGTGGTCTGCTATTTGATCTGCTGATTGTTCCACTTTTACTTTTTAAACCTACTCGCTTATGGGCCTTTGGAGCTGCCATTGTCTTTAATCTCTCCAATGTCTACATGTTCGGGCTGGCCACTTTTCCGTGGTTTTCATTGATGATGACCTCACTTTTTTTGGGTGTGAGCTGGCCGAGAAAGTTCAGTTGGTTTGATGACTTCTTCCCCGACACCGATGACTCCTCACCGATACTCACCAAAAAACACTACGCGCTGGTTTCCCTGGTAACTGTCTATTGCCTGATCCAGATCGCAATGCCTCTTAGGCACCATCTATACCCGGGAAAGGTTAGCTGGACTGAAGAATGTCATATGTTTTCCTGGCGGATGAAACTCAGAACCAAAAAGGGAGATGCAATTTTTTATGTTATCGATAAAAACAGCAATCAGGTCAGAATCATCTTTCCTCAGCAGTTTCTAACCCAGAAACAGTACGGCGAGCTGATTGGAAAACCAGACAACATACTACAGTTTGCTCATTTTCTAAGAAACAAGTATCCAGGAATATCCATTCATGCCAGTTCCAGAGTGGGAATTAACGGCAAAACTCCCATAGAAATGATTGATCGATCAGTGGATCTCGCCCAGAAGCCCCGAGAAGTGGCGATGTATGATTGGATACTGCCGGGATACAGAGAAGAGTCTTACCTGGCAGAGCTACCGGACTAGGGGTAATAAACTTCCAAAATGCGATAGAATTCCTGCTTAAGATCACTCCAGGTACAGCTGCGGGATAAAGCTTTCACAATTTCCTGATGAGCTCCCAGCTTTTCTTTGGCGACTGGGTTAAAATCATCTCGCTCTCGGGCCGGAGTAACACAGGAGAAGTTTGACCAGTGGCTGAGACCTTCACCGGCAGCAGTCTTCAAAACTTCAATACGGGCGGAGATCATATCCTGAATTTCAGCATTATCTTCATTCATTATTAAAGGCAGGTGTCGCATTACTTCTGGATCAGCTTTTTGCCCTACCAACGCCAACAGCTTCATACTGAGGGAGTCGACATTTTCATGAGTTCCCAGCATTAAGATAAAATCGACGGCTTCCACGAGTTTTTCTTCCTCACTTCGGGTATCCTCTGATTCCCCTTCATCTTCTTCCCATTTAGTGAGAATCTTTTTAAGTTTTGCCAGGTTTTCAGGTTGTTGCTGAACTTCCTTCACTAACTCCTCAGAAACTAATCCCGCCTCTTGCAAGGTAGCCTCTCCCGCCTCTTCGGAAATATCGAAATCCAAAAGAAAATGGGCATATTCATGAGCGATGATGGAAAGCAGACCCTCTACCGGTTTTTCGTGATCAGGAAGTTTAGTAAAATAATTGATGTCTTTATCACAGTACTGAATGAAGTACATAACCGGCAGATTCTCATCATTTTGGTCATGAGCACTGAAGCCACAATCTTCCGAGAGACGCACCTTCACCAGTAAACCAAAGCGAGTATTGAGTTGATTTACCAGGCTTTCCACCTCAAGGTCTAACTGCTGACGGTTAGCAGAGAAGGCTGAAAACGAGAGGACAAGAATGACCATGGCTATGAGATTTTTCATCCCCCAACTATCTCATGGGATGAGTGAAGATAGGATATTTCTGAAAATTTTTCCCGGCAGTGTTTAAGTTTTAGAAAGGTCGGGGCAAAAAAAAGGCCACTCTTTCGAGTGGCCCTAGTCTTCCGGATTCGCAGGAAGGGATTTTTTATTTCAAATTAAACTTTGAAACCTTTCAATTTGTCAGCAAGTGTAGATGGAGCAGCAACTTCAGGCTTGTAGCTTGATTTGTACTCACCAGAAAGAACGGCTTTCATAGAAAGGGCGATCTTCTTAGCTTGCTTATCGATAGAGATAACGATTGCCTTAACTTTGTCACCTTTAGCAACTTTGTCAGACGGCTTCTCTACGCGCTCTTCAGAGATTTCAGAGATGTGTACCAGACCTTCGATACCAGTCTCAAGTTCAACGAATACGCCGAACTCAGTGATACGAACGGCTTCGCCTTCAACAGCTGAGCCAACTGGCATACGCTCTTCAATACGCTTCCAAGGATCTTCTTCTAGCTGCTTAAGACCTAGGCAGAACTTCTGGTTTTCTTTATCAACTGTAACAACTACAGCTTTGATTTTCTGACCAACTTTGAACTCTTCGTTCAAGTTAACGTTCTTCTTAGTCCAAGAAATATCAGACACGTGGATGAGAGCATCAACTTCTTCGCCTAGGTCTACGAATAGACCGAAATCAACGATAGCTTTGATAGTACCTTCAGTCATCTTGCCCGGGTTGTACTTGTGAGCAAGATCGTCCCATGGGTTCGGCATAAGCTGCTTAAGGCCCAGAGAGATTCTCTTGTTCTCAACATCAACTTCAAGAACAACGGCTTCGATTTTATCGCCCACGTTGTAAGTCTTGTTAGCAGATTTTTTGTTCGTCCAGCTCATTTCTGAAACGTGGATCAAACCTTCGATGCCGTCAGAAAGCTCAACGAAGATACCGTAGTCTTTAACAGAAACGATTTCTCCAGAAACTTTTGAACCTGGCATGTACTTATCTTTAGCAGATTCCCAAGGGTTAGCTTGAACTTGCTTAAGACCTAGAGATACGCGCTCTTTAGAAGCGTCGTACTTCAGGATTTTAACATCAACTTCATCACCAACGTTCAGAAGGTTAGAAGGATGCTTCACGCGGCCCCACGACATATCTGTGATATGGAGTAGACCATCAACACCACCAAGATCAATGAACGCACCGTAATCAGTAATGTTCTTCACAATACCTTTCACGATCATGCCTTCCTGGATCTGAGTAAGTGTCTCATCTCTCATCTTACCGCGCTCTTCAGCTAGAATTGCACGACGAGAAAGAACGATGTTTCCACGTTTCTTGTTGAACTTAATAACTTTGAATTCCATTGTTTTACCAATGTACTTATCAAGGTTCTTAACCGGACGGATATCGATCTGCGAACCAGGTAGGAACGCTTTAACACCGATATCAACAGAAAGACCGCCTTTAACTTTAGCGATAACGGTACCTTCAACAGGTTCACCTTTTTCGCAAGCTTCAGAGATCTTGTCCCAAGCCTTAAGAATTTCCGCTTTGTCTTTAGAGAGAACAAGGTTCCCCATCTGTGACTCAAGCTTCTCAAGGTAAACTTGGATTTCATCGCCGACTTTGATTTTCATGGTTCCGTCGTAGTTACGGAATTCACGAGCTAGAACAAGACCTTCTTGTTTGTAGCCAATGTCGACAGTGACGAATTCATCGTTCATAGCAACGACTTTACCCATGAAGACTTCGCCTTCTGCGAAATTCTTTGCACCGGCAGAGTTGATGAGGTCTCCGAACTCAGTTTTAGCTTTTGTTTCAGTTGCGTCTCCGATTTCGAAGTCGAACCCTTTGATCCAAGCTGGGATTTCAAAGTTTGGTTTAGAAGCAGTAACAGTTTTTGTGGTGGCCATAATATAGCCCCCCTTTTCTAGACATTAATTCTCCTACTGGAGAGCTTGCATTTATAACTCAAAGGCGTGGAAGAGTCACGTATTCTCTGGGGGTTGAAGACAGGAAAGTTTGCTTGAAACAATAATTAGTCCCTGCCAAGGCAGCTTTGATTCGAAGAAAATGATGAAAAGCTAGGAAAATTTATCTGCTCAGGCATAGGTCTAGCCTTTAGGTGCCTAAAATGACACAATATGGCAACAAGCTCCTCTTTGGGACTGGAGTTCAAACCAGTTTCAACCGAAGAGTGGGTATACGGAGGTACCATCATGAGAAATACTTTTTTTTTCCTAAGCCTGACTTTACTAATGACCGTCGCTTGCGCGCATCAGGGTCAAAGGGATCCTGCTTCAGTGAAACAAGAGCAGAACACATCCCATGAGAAACATCAGGGACTTTTTGACAAAATTTAATGAAGAAGGCCCCAAAATGGGGCCTTTTTCATTTCAAAAAATGATTCCGTTAATCCATGCACCCCATGAGGTGGTTTCCATGTGGGTCTTCTTCCCATCAAATGGCCAAGCCATGACATAGGTCCAGATGTTAAGATGTTTATTCACGGCGAATGTCGGCCCGATAGAAGCTGACGTTGGCCAGCGCTTTAAGAACATAGGATCTGATTCTACGAACTGACGGAATGAAAGATCTAAGCCACCTCTCATACCAACCATATCTGAGAATGCGTAATTTATTGACGGAGAAGCAGACAAAATCATACGGGGCTTTTCACCGGGATCTCTTTTAGCAGCAACCCACTCAGGCTCCACTGCTTCATCATCGGAATAAAAAAAGATTCGTGGGGCAAGGATTGCATAAAGGGACCAGCGTTCATTGAACTGATAGTTAAACCCAGTGAATAGTCCCGGATTAAAAATTGTTTTACGAAAGCGAGCATCTCTTCCGTTGAGCTCAGGTATATCAGTGTTAAGAGCACCACGGAGACTCCATTTTTCTCCCGAAGCCAACTTACCCGAGATCCCTGCCCGGAACCCCTGGAAACGCCAGGATGCTTCAGTAGGTAGACCACGCTTGGTGTCTCCTCGGAATGTGATCGGTATGTGCTCGAGTCGAGTTTGCAGATCAAGACCGATACGATCATTGAGGCGATAGGTATTTGAGATAAGATTAAACAGCTGGAGTCCGTCATCAAGCCGGCCACCAAGTTCATTTTTTGCTGTTTTGCCATCCTCGAGAGAGTGCCCTTCCCAGAATGAAAAATAATTCATTCCCCAGGGCGATTGTGTGGGAGTGGCGTGTGCGGAAAACATCAGCAAGTAACTTACAAGAAAAAGAAATTTCATTTTGAGCTCCGAAAAAATATAAGAAGAAATTTATACTGCAAATTATCAGGTGAGACTCATGATTTTTCCATTCAAAGAATCATGAAATGCATAATTAACGCAAGAAAACATTAAGCGATGCTAATCTTAAATGTAAAAACAACCACTTACACGTCTTTTGCAATAGCCTAAAGAAAGTGCTTTCGCTTCTGAGTAAATCGTAAGCGCTGGGAATAGAGTTTTTCATAATGAGCATACAACTCCTCTGCATAACGTTCGAAGTGATGTTGCTCCTGAAGCTCCAACTCTACTCCATTCAGTTCTTCGAGATAATTTGGGTAGTTAGTTAAGATGAGGATAAGTTTATCTTTAAGTTCGCGGCCATCTTCCGGGTGATAGGTCTCGCCAAATTTCCCCTGCTTCACTACCTGCTGGCGAGTAGAAGTCCGGGGTAAAAGAACGGGCGTCTGGGTGACAAGTGCGTATAAATCCAGATCCGAAAAGAGCTCCTTCATGGGAAGTCCTAAGAAGACATCGCAATCCTGAAAGCTATGACTGGATAACGGCCGAGTTTCAAAACTAATATGCATCTCCAGATGGCGCTCAAGGATCATACGTTTGAGCTGATCATAGAGAACGTGGTCGTACCAGGAAATGTCGGTAAGAAAAGTGAAAATGAGATGCTGATTGAATCCCATTTGTTTTAAGTGATAGAGAAGCGGTGGAATTGAATCCACAAACAAACGTATCGATTTCAAATCATCTTCGGTCCTGCAGACAAAAGTCATAATCCGTTTTTTTTCCAGCGGATGCTGAGAACGATTGATCTTGGAAGGAAAATCGATTCCTGCACCGGTCACATGCACTTTACGCTGATTCACAGGGAGTGTTTCAAGAGCGAGCTCGCGGATGTTACTGGAAAATGTGAAGACCGAATCGGTGCGGGAAACAAAATACTTATCCAGCATCCAGCCTTTGGTCCATGGAATGTTCTCATTAAAAGTGAACACCATCGGAATCTGTGGCATACTTTTTAGAATCATCCCTAGAGGTAGGAGTGTGCTGTAGTTGTAAGTATGAATGATGTCGACTTGTTGCTTTTGCAGAATATGCTGAATCTGAAAATAGAAGTTCAGTTTGCTTCGCCAGGTCTGAAGATCTGAAGGAAAATGCAAACGGGGGATGGCTTCTTTTTCAGCTTCCTTATCCACCAGCGATTTCTCATGGCATAGAATGAAAGCTGAACCTCCGATGTTCCGGAAATAACAGGCGTCGGCCAGACAGCGTCTTTCGATAGTGTTCCATTCCTCTGAGAGACAAACGTAGAGAACACTTAAGTCGGAGAGCCGGAGTTTTTCGCGCATTTAGTTTTTTACAATATCGGCCGTAACAGATCCGATTTTAATTTTTGCCTGTGCCTTTAGTAGGATACGCCGGGAATCATCGCTGAACCAAAAATACAAGTCACCACTCTTTAGTGTTTCACCCGTATATTGAGTCGTAGCATGCACCCGGATGGCACGCTTTTTACCTTTTTCGGTCTCAATCTCCTCTCTACCTTCAACCTGAGATTTCAGCACCAGAATTTTACTCTTGTTGATGACTGGTATTTCAAAGCTGTCTCCGTTTTTGAGCGGTAGACCTTGGTAGAAAAAAAGAATCGAAAATGGGTCAATGGAATAGAAAGGGATAAAAGAGTTCTTCTGCTTATTTTTGACGGAGCCATCAGATTTTTTCTGTTTATAAAACCAGAACGTTTTCATTTGATCCCGGTCGTGCAATTGCAGATCATCCACATCCTGCTTGCTCTCCCGCTGAATCAGACTGTAGCGAATTGAAAGGAACTGGTCAGTCGTCACGTAGGTATCGACGGTATCATCGAGTTCATAAATGTTGCTATAAAATGGAGCAGACTTAAAACGAGAATGGAAGTGCCAGACTTCTTTTCCATTGATCATTTTCTTACCATTATTGGTGACCATGATTTTTCCCACGGTCATCCCCAGATAATGAATGTCCAGGAAGATTTTCTCACCGATCACGTGGTTTGGTTTATAGGTCTTCCAGGCGGCTTGAGCTTTCGTATTGAGATTCACTAAACCCACCGGGTAATCCGCCGGAAGCTTACTGATCGCCGGGGCCTGGGCCAGGGTCGGTGCAGGTTTTTCTACTGGCTTCGCCGCTGCTTTTACTACGGAAGGTGTGGTGGTTTTTTTTGGTGTGGTCTTCGGTTTCTTATCAGCGGCAGGAGCTTCTTTTTTTGGCTCCACCGTTTCCTCAACTTCAAATTTATCCAACAAGGGTTTTGGGGCTTCTACCTGCACTTCGGGCGAAGCTTCGGGTGACTCCTCCAGAGCGTTCTGAAAATCTTTTTCTTTTTTCTTTGAAGAGCAGCCTGCAAGCAACAGGACCGCCAGGAACCAAATTTTCACGCTGATCCTTTGATGTTAACTATTTAATTCTATGGTAGTTTATTGAGGAAGTGAATCAAGCCGGAGAACTTTGCTTAGGCCTTGGAGCAATTCTTTTTCCCCACTAAGAAACTCAACTTTAACTTTCGTAAATAGGATTCGGGAATCAAGAGAGACGCGCTTCATCTTCACCATATCTTTTTCTGAACAGATGATAACGGCAGACTGCTGGGAAGCTTTAATCAAAAGATCGTTAACATCTTCCGGAGTGAAGAAATAGTGGTCCGGAAAGCTCACCCTCTCGGTGATCTCGACACCAAAGTTTTCCAGATAACGATAGAAGGCATCAGGCGAGGCAATGGCCGTTACGGCAATTGTCCGCAGCCCTTTTAATTCATGGATAGAAAAGATGTATTTATCGTGAACATCGAAGACACCCAGAGGCTTATAACTGGTCAAGGCTACAGGTGGATTATGATGAAAGTATTCGCTCAGATTCTCTTTTAGTTTTTGTAGTTTCTCCGGAGTCACCATGTCGGCTCGGGAAATGACAATGGCATCGGCATCTTTTAGTGCACTCAATCCCTCACGCAGATATCCGAGGGGAGCAACCTTATAGAGATTCAAAGACATAGTAGCGTCGAACAAGACAATGTTGAAACTGCGATAAATCTGTAAGTGCTGAAAACCATCGTCTAGTAAAACCACATCCGGTTTTACCTCAGAGAAATATTTCAACAGATTCTCGGCTCGATTCTTTCCAACGATAACCGCTCCCCGACTCATCTTATTTGAAATCATCAGAGGTTCATCACCATAGTCGAATGGATTGAGGCGAAATTTCTGACCAGATTTCAAAAGGCCTGACGAATGCTCCAGCTGCCCTTTATAACCACGAGTCAGCACAACTGGTGTCAGACCATGGGAAATCATCCACTCTGCTAACCAAATGATGGTTGGAGTCTTTCCGGTACCACCGAAAGAAAGATTTCCGACTGAGATCACTGGAACCTTGAAAGTGGTTTTTTTCAAGACGCCGTATTCATAGAAAGAGCGGCGGATGCGGTAGACCCACTCCCAGGCAAAACTCAGAGGAGCAAACGCTGTAGTTCGCAATAGCGATTTAACTCTGATGATATTTTTGACCTGAGTTACTTCACTCATGAATTACCTGTGCCATAAACGCCGGAACCGAAAAGTCATCTCCGGAAAGAAGGTGCTTGGTTTGGCGCAGTTGTTGTTTGATTTCATTATAAGCGCTTTCATTCTCTAACCAAGTGCTAATTACCCGAGTAAGTT
>JBEIEO010000044.1:0-15545 GCA_040382895.1 Halobacteriovoraceae bacterium | reverse complement strand
GTCCTGAAATTTCTGATCCATCCTCTTCTCAATTTTGACCTACATAAACGATGAAGCTTTGTTGTTTGCGATGTTATGATTGTTCTCGGGTGTTCATCCGTCGAAGATTAATAGAGCAGCATCCGAAAGGATGGAGATATCGCCGGTTGCAATAGCGTTTATATCGGAAAAGAATAAAGTAGCTTTGTCACAAAACAACAACCTGTTGCGTCCTCAATGTTAGAAAAGGATGTTGCCCATGCTAAAGCTTGCTTTCATCACATTATTTCTCTCGGTTAAAGTACTCGCACACCCGGTGATCTACCAGGATGGTTACGCCTTTAGCACCTCCAATATGCCGAGCTATTCGGATAATTATTTGATGTACTCATTCTCGAATCGCTTCGCTACGGGATTAAACCATTGGCGTTTTTCGAAAGACGATAAGAACACAGAACTGGGACTACTAAAGCTTAACCATTTGTTGTGGCGAAAAAATGGTGAAGATTTCCAGTCCAATATTTATCTCCATGGGGGAGTAGGTGTAATGGATAGTGAACTGGATCGCCGTGATACCAAAGAAGTTTATATGGTGGGTGCGGAGGTTGATTGGGAAACCCGCAATCTTTTTACCTCACTCAAGCATTATGAGTTTCACTCACCCAAAGTTACGGATATTCCAATGACTCAAGCTCGAGTGGGCTTTTCTCCTAAGATGGCCGACTTCAAAGACCTTCAGGCTTGGGTGATGGTGCAAGGGATGTATACCCCGGATGTGGGTCGCAATGTAATGCTGACTCCGCTCCTGCGCTTTTTTTATCACAATGTTTTATGGGAAATGGGATCGTCGACTCGTGGAGAGTGGATGCTGAATTTCATGGTTCACTACTAGGAGAATGTATATGAAAAAATGGATAGTCTCATTAACACTGATGGTGAGTTTGTCAGGATTTGCTGGTGAAATTCAAGTCAAAGTGAACGGTATGGTTTGTTCACTCTGTGCCCAGGGGATCCAGAAGAAGTTTAAATCTTATGCGGAAGTTAAAGCTGTGGATGTAAACCTCGATACGAAACTCGTGAAGATCGAAATTCTAGAAGGAAAAAATCTCAGCGATGAAGTGGTAACTAAAATCATTAAAGAGGCAGGCTACAATGTGGCAAAGATTGAAAGAAAATAAATTGTTTCATGGCCTCATTAGCTATGCAGGGTTATTTTCCTCCTTCGGAACACTCTTGTGTTGTGCTCTCCCGTCCACCATTGTTCTTTTAGGTTTTGGAGCGAGTCTGGCAAGTTTTTTAGGGGACTACCCTGAGCTGATCTGGCTTTCTGAGAAAAAAGAAATGGTTTTTGCTTTTAGTTTTTTGATGTTGGGATTGTCTTATGTGGCCCAAAAATACGCGGCGATACATGCTTGTCCGATTGATAAAAAAGAGGTCTGTGAAAGTGCGAAGAGCTGGTCTAAACCGCTCTTTTATATCAGCTTCGGAATCAATCTGGTTGGGGCGTTTTACGCCTTTTTACTCCCAAGACTGATATAACTTATGCGACAATAATTCCATGACTGATGAAGAGTTGATGCGAAAATACCAGGCCGGAGATGAGGGAGCGTTTAACCTTCTGTATGCGAAGTATTCGCCCATGGTCTACGCCTTTATCCGTAAGCGTTTGCGTGCTAGTGAAACTGATGATTTTTATCAGAAAGTCTGGCGGCATCTGCATGAAAAGCGTGAGCTCTACCATGAGCAGCCCTTCGGGCCTTGGTTTTTTGTCATGATTCGGCATCTCATGATTGATGAATACCGGTACCTAGGTAAGCGCTCAGAAAAAGAATTCCAGTCAGAACTACTGGAGAAGATTTACGCCCTCCAGGAAGACCCCGATGTGACTGAAGAGCTGGCCAAACTGCCGGCGGATGTCCGGGAATTGGTGGCGAAATACTACCTGGAAGGAGTCAGCTATGAAGAACTCCAAAAAGAAACCGGCCTGTCACAAATCAACCTCCGGCAACGTCTATCCAGAGCGATCCGCAGTCTTCGAAAAAAGATTGGTGAAGTATGAAAGATAAAGAATTTTTAGAATTTCTCACTCAAAAAGAAACTCCTCCGGCAGCACTCTCTGAGCTTACCCGGCGTGATATTGTTCTAAGTTTTAACGGCACTTCTATCCTTTGGCGCTTCATCGGCTTTCAGGTTTTGGGTGCTCTTATTAGCCTGTCTTTTTGCCCGCAGTTTGGCTTCAGTTTCTTCGTGGAAGGTCATGGTATTACCCACGGTCTGCGGATGATCGGGGATTGGGCCTGTGCACTTTTTTGCGGAACTCTCTTTTTATCCATGGGGCTTATCATCGCCATGCTTTTTATGAAAGCGGATGAATTGTGGTGGATCCTTCGTCGTAAGAAGGTTGCTCTGGCTTTTCTGCCGGCCTTGTTCTGGGGCGTCCTCATGCTTTTAAACGTGAGCTTAAAGCTGCCCTCCGAAGCACCTGACTACCATCTGGTTTGGTTGTCCACGGCGATCCTGGTGCAATTTCTATGGCTTAAAGGGCGCACCCTTTTTTACCGGCCTGTCAAAGCTTAAGACAGCTCTATAAAAACTTCTTTTACGCCTGCGCTGCTCTTCGGCCGGCCTACAATCATCCCATGAGATTTATTTCTTACATTCTTGCCATCTTTATTTTGGGGCCCACGCTTCCGGCCCTGGCCGATATCGATGAACTTTACACACGTATCAAGCAGGATTTTCAATCGAAGCCCCACTTTTTCAATGAAAACATCAACGAACAACGTGATGGCGTGATGAGTGCGTTTGTGCCGGGAATCCATGGTGAAGATTACAACAACGCCCGTCCCCTGACTCCCACCCAGCTGCGGAATCTTCCGGAAGGCAGGATGCTGGATAAGAAAGTGTTTACTTTGGCAATGAAAGGGCGTGAGCGTCTCCTTAGGGCCGGAAAGATTAAAGATTTTCCGATCCTTGTTATCGCCGATCTTTCCATCCATTCTCGTCTTCGCCGCTTCTATGTTCTTAATGTTCATACCGGTGAAGTTGAACTCAATACCTGGGTCTCTCATGCCTCAAACTCTGACAAGGACCGAGATGGCCTACCGGAAACTTTCAGCAATGTACCCGGTTCAAATTTAACTTCCCTGGGCTTCACCGTGACTGAAACGACTCCCTACAACGGTCAGTGGGGCTACTCCTTGCGCATGCGCGGACTAGATCCCAAGCTTAATTCCAATGTGCTTTCCCGGTCCGTGGTGATCCACGGTTGGGGAAGTATGGGTGCCCATGAGGCGAGCTGGGGCAAGGCTTCTACGTCCATGGGCTGCCTGATGATTGCGATGATGGAATCTGGTCGTTTCTGGGGCCTGCCAGACAGACCTTTGCATGAGTTAGTCATCAATAAAGTGAAGGGCGGAGCCCTGGTGTTCACTTACAGCGATATTGATGAAAGTAATTTGATTTTTGAAAGCGAGTGGATCAAGCGCAGTGACATTCCCAAGGAAGAGGCCTCCGAAGAAGAACCGGGAAAGTTAAATCCGGTAGAAGTTGAAAATGAGTCCATTGACGGGTCACCGGCGATTTCCCATAAAAACCCGTTCCGTTATACTTCTAAACCCATCTACCTAAAAGAAAATCGGCCTGCGTTCTAATGCATCTCTCCTGCGCCAGCGCAGGCGCCGAGCGACAAATAACTTCAATCCTTAAACACCTGCAGATACACAAACTTCAAATAGCGCATCTCTGAGAGCGCCATCGGAAACGGATGATCCTCCGGCTGGCCTTTGACTAAAAGCACTTTTCCACGGCGTTTTGAGCGCGACAAAGCCTCTTGCACCAGATCCATGAACAAATCAAAACTGATGTGGCCGGAGCAACTGGAAGCTATGAAATAACCTTGGTCTTTCACCAGACGCAGAGAATCCGCAAAGATTTTGGTGTAGGCCTCTTTAGCCGCTTCCACGGCTTTTTGATTAGGCGCAAAGCTCGGTGGATCGGTGATCACGATGTCCCAGGTTTTTTTCTCGGCTTGAGCCTTTTGCACGAACTCGAAAGCATCAGTACAGATAGCATCATGAGAGCTGGGAGTCAGAAGATTGATTTCCCAGTTCAGCTCACTTGCCTTTATAGCGTGAGGGGCGATGTCTACTGTCGTAACTTTGGAAGCACCACCCAGACCGGCATAAACCGAAAAGCCACCGGTATACCCAAAAAGATTCAGGAGAGTTTTATCTTTGGAAACAGATTTGATGAAGTGGCGATTTTCCCGCTGATCCAGAAAGAATCCAGTCTTAGCTGCATCAACGATATTGGTTCTGAATTTCACTCCGTGTTCTAAGAATTCCCACTCAGTTAGTGAATCGCATTCGCCTCGCAGGATCAGACCTTTTTCTTCTTCGCGATTCTTGCGTTTAAAATACACACAACTTACCGGAAGAATGTCCTGCTCCATGAAAAAATCAGCAATAGTATCTTTATTCCAGAAAGCCTCGGAGGCCGGACCATCAAGTTTAAGCACCAGAACACCGGCATAGTAATCAGCTACGATGCCGGGAAGTTCATCCCCTTCACCATTTAGTACGCGCAGGCATTTATTATCCAGAGTCAGAAGGTGCTTTTTATTGTGAATGGCGCGATAAAAGCGTGCCACCACTTCCTGATCAGTTAATTTTTTATCACCCAAAGAAAGAACGCGGAAAGCGAGATTGACCGAAGGGGAGTAAAAGCCATGGGCCTGGATTTCATTTTTATGATTGGAAAGAATGGTATAGGCACCTTCCGGCGCTTTGATTTTTTCAACAGCATCAGCGAAGATCCATGGATTGCCACGTTTGATGTGCTTGGTGAGATCCCGGGTGAGCTTCAAACGCTGAGGTTTATCCAGATTAAAATATTTCATAACAGCCCTTTCACAAACCAGGTCACTTCATGTTTATTGTGATGCAAATGCACGATGCGGGAATTTGGAATTTCTAAAAACTTTAGGGTGTTTTCCCAATCCGTTTCGCCCTGATACTTTATGGTGCAGACAAAGTTTTTCACTTTACCCGCTTCCATAAATCGCTTCACCAGATTCAACAGTCGCTCCGGGTAGCAGATGATATCCGAACAAAACCATTCGATCTGATCAAATGTTTTGGGGTCCAGACCGAAGGCCGATTCTTGACGAAATTCAATCTTTCCCAGATCCATAATGCGCTTTTCAATAGGGGCCTTATCCACGCTGTAGACTTTCTCAAAGTCCATGGTACGAAGTACCCAGGTCCAGCCTCCAGGGCAAGAACCGACATCGATGGCAGTACCAGTAGTTAATGCTTCAGGGGCATACACCGTAAAAAACTCCCAGAGTTTTAGGTACGCCCTGGATGGGGGCATCACTTTGTCTTCGGTAAAAGTCATCTCTCCCAAAGCAAACGGCGAGGAGGTGTGAACCGTCGCCAGCATCTGATCGGCTTCCCACAAGGTCCAAAACCCCATAGGTGTTGTGGGTAAGGGATGGCGGAAGGGAATCGGTTTAGAGTTTATTTTTGGGAGCTCATCCTGGATCAGCTGGGCCCGGCGGTGATTACCGACTGTAAAGAGTCCCCAGTTGCGATTCAAGCCTTTGAGTTTTTTTGCCCCATCATTGATAGAGCTAATAGGGATAAACTCCAGCTTAAACGCCGTCATTTGCGCCCAGATCAGGGCCGGAGCTTCGCCTTCCACCAGATAGAGGCGGTCACGTTTATGAGCAACGGTGAGCCCTTTGAGACTGATCTCTTTTTCCAATTCGGCTTCGAATTTATGGACCGCGAGGTACCCTGTATAAATGGTCATGCTTCTCTATACACTAAGAAGCGGGCGTGTTAAAAGCCTTCTCATGATACAGACTAAAAAAAACCAGGAAATGAAGGTCTATGGCCGTCATGCCGCCCTTACTCTTTTTAAGAAACGCCCGGAGGATCTCATCCGCGCCTATGTAACCCGGGACGGAGTCTTTGAGTTCAAAGAACTTATCCGCTATTGCGTGGACCATAAGCTCGCCTACCATGTAGTGGAGCGCGAAGAAATTGATAAGCTCTCACGTGCCACTCACCATGAAGATATCCTCCTGGTTGCTAAAACAAAAAAATTCCTTTGGTTAAAGATCTACTCAATGGCAAAGGCCGCCAACTCATCCTGGCCTTAGAAGAAGTAGAGAATCCTCATAACTTAGGTGCCATCATGCGCTCAGCTGCCCATTTTGGAGTGACTGGTATTTTGTATGAAGCCAAAGTCCCCGTGGCCTTGACAGCGGCAGCTTTCCGTACCTCAGAAGGGGGAGCAGAGAGTGTGCCGGCGATTCATCTGGCCAACTGGAGTGAAGTATTTGATGCCGTAAAAACCAAAGGCTATAAAACGTTTGCCACCTCATCGCATGATGGTGAGTCGTTGTTTAAAACGAAATTCCCGGAAAAAACTATTCTGTTCATGGGTGCTGAAGGCACAGGACTTTCGGATAAGATGCTTAAAAAAATGGATGGATTGATTTCGATTCCGGGCACCGGTGAAGTGGAGAGCTTGAATGTCTCCAACGCCACCGCTGCTATTCTGACGGAGTGGTTCCGCCAAGGTTTTTAAAAACTACCTTGCAACCGCTCCTAAAATCGCTCCAGTGATCTCTTCCTGAGTCATGTCTTTACCGACGACCTTGCACTTCTGCATCGTCCCTTTGATAAGACCATGGGCCTTAGGTACATCTCCCCCGACTTTACTGATGGCCGCGTAGTGAATTTTTCCGAAAGAATAAATGGCTCCGGCAAAGTCTACCAGATACTGGGTACGCAAATCTCGATATTCTGAGTAATGCTGGCTGAGATTACCGTCGAGATAAAAACTTGTTCCCAAACCGGCTCTTGCAATACTGAGTTCTTTATGAAATTTCTTTTCCTGTTGAGAACGCGCCAAGTGATAGACACCTGAGATCGCTCCTTTAGTCATAGAAGCAACAGTCAGAAGAACCGCTACACCTTCCGGTGCACCGATGCCAGAAACCACAAGGGCAACACCAATCACGACTCCACCCCAGGCGACTGCCTTATCAATGCGTTTTCTGCGCTTTACATCTTTATCCAATTCGAGCACTGCACTCATTACATGATTCATCCCTTGCGGAAAAGTCATCACCGCTTCGGCAGTTGCTGAGACGTTGGTTTGGGTAAAGTACTCCAAAGCATCCTTAGCGTATTTCATCGAAAAAGTTGAACCGCGTAATTTTTCATTCACGCGTTTGAGATAAGTCTCTACATTCTGGCGGGCCTCCTCAATGGCCCCTTTTACCCGCGAGGCATCGGCCGCAAGTGTTTCAGGCTTACACCCCAGCACTGTTCCGTAGACTTCAGTGTTGGTCTTACTCATAAGAGAAAGTTTGTTTGTCAGAAACAGCACCCCTAGATCATGATTATAGACGGCCTTTCTCAAAGCGTTCAGACGAATGGACATCATCTGGGCACGTACGTGACTCATGTCCACGTACGTGTTGTCACGAACAGCTGTGTAGACTTCATATCTTGGATCTAGTTTGGGTTTCTGTTCTTCTTCTGCCCATCGGTAACCATTGGTCTGAAGGTCCATACAGAAGCTACTTACGATATCTCTTCCACCGTTGTAGACCCGCATTTCTTTTTTTCGATTCTGAACGAAGGTCACGGCGGCAGCCTCGTAATCTTCACGGTCTTTATTGGAGCAGCCTTCACAGTACTGATCGATGAAACTGCTGACCTTGTTCTGAGTTTGAGTCAGTGAATACTCACCAGTGAGGTAATACACACTGGCCACAGTTTTGGCTGCATTGGCGACTGCTCGCAGGTAAATGCGGTGATTGAGTTGAACCACCTCAGCTAATTCCTGCAAATCTTCCCGTTCTTTGACTCGAGTATTTTTTAAGAATGTACTTAGACTTGGATTAAGAGAACTTTCATTTTCCACTTTTGGGAAAAGAGATTCATAAGCTGCGTGAGCATCAATTTTGATGAGATCCTGAACCTTCGATGACATCAGGAAAAAAGGTAACCGAACATTTTGGCTTTTGCCATTCTTTGCGACGCTGATGTTTTGCCAGCGATTGTAGTGTCTTCCTTCTTTCGTCGGAACGTAGTTGCCCAGATGAACCATCATGGAGTCGGTCAAATTTTTCCCGTAATCTGTAAACTTACGTTTCTGGTTCATGACTTTCCATTTTTCATTCAGGGCTTCTTGATGGAGAGTCACATAGAATTCAGTTTGCAGCTCTATCCAGGGAGAGGTCCAGAGCAGTTTCATGGCCTCAGCATTACCCATGAAATGTGCGTTTAATCCCTGTGGTTTTATTTTGAGATCGCTGGAGAGTTTTTCACTCATCTTGGTTTGCACAAACTGCAGATAATGGCGCCGCTTGGCCGAATCGTAGTGGGTATCCCGCACATCAAGTGAAATTTCTTTCAGTGAGTTTTGATCATGGGGCCTTATTTTGCGAGTACCAGAATCAGCGTGGGTAAATTGAGAAACTACACCCACCAGGAGTGCAAACATAAAAGTTTTCATGGCATCCCTATCGGAAACCTGAGTAAAAGACTTTAGTCTTGTAAGTACTTAATAACTCTTGGCAGCTACGTAGATTCCCGCTGGCAGAATGCGCTCATCGTTTTGATGTTTCACACCTAGTTCTCCAGGCCCTACAGATTTCCAGCGTCGATCGTGGATGATGTTTCGAAGCGCTTCCGGTTGCACCCCATGGGTGTGGCTTGAAAGGTAAAGAAAGCTATTGGAGGGATTCAAAACACCCAACATCAGTTCAGTTAAGACATGAATGCTTTTTTCAAAATCCCAGACTTCTTTTTTGGCCCCATGTCCCCAGCTAGGAGGATCGGCCAGAATTGCGTCGTAGGTGAATTTCTTTTTAAAAGAATGTTTGAGGAATTCTTGGGCATCTTCTTGTACGAATCTGACTGAAGCCTGAGGCAGTTTTGATAAAGCTAAATTTTCTTTGCCCCAATCCAGAACTCCTTTTGAGGAATCCACGTGAAAAACTTCGGCCCCTGCTGCTGCCATCACTAAAGAAGCACACCCCGTGTAACCAAAAAGATTAATCACTTTGGGTGCGCGGCCCAATTTTTCTTTCAGGATTTTTGTTTCGTTATAGAGCCACTCCCAAACCGGGATCTGTTCAAAGAAAATCCCACAGTGACCGAATGATGTGAACTTCAATCGAAAGATCAGCTTCTTCCCATCGATTTCAAAAGGAAGATTAAGATTGGGATTTGGTTCTTTATCATGCTCCCATTTCCCGCCACCATCTTTGGTGCGAACACAGTTAGACGTGGCCTCGGCCCATTTTTTTGAATCGAGTCTTGGCTTCCAGATGGCCTGGGGAGAGGGGCGAGTGACTTTTACGCCGCAGATGATCTCGAGTTTTTTCCCGAGACCAGAATCTAATAGTTCATAGTGAGGTAAATTTTTTGTGATCATTTAATCGCGAATACTACCTGCAGGGTAGTGGAGAAGTTTTGAGTCCCGGCATCCACGGAAACCGGGGCCGCATCGGCCATACTTTTTCTCATCAGAGCGTTAGCTTCAAAGAAAGGTCGCGGTGGTTGCTGTTGCATTGTGGGTGACTCGATAATATTCAGGACATCCCCAACTTTGAATCCCAGTTTCCTGGCCAATTGTTCAGCTTTTTTGCGGGCATCGTCCGAGGCCACATCCAGACACTTCAGATACTCGGAGCGGGTTTTTTCCTGAGATAAATAGGTCATCATAGAGCCGACATTTTGCACACCAGCTTTAGATCCTTCCACCATGGCCTCACCTAAGCGAGGAATGTCGGAAGTGGTGAGTTCAATCGTCATGCTGGCGCGAAAACCCTTGTCGACATATCGGTCTTTTTCCCAATCCCTTACTGGTGTTACGGTGTAATTGGTGGTTTTAAATTCAACTTCATCGAGTTTGAGTTTTGTCAGACGCTCTTTAAGATCATTCATCTGCTGGTTAGTTTTCTTAACTGCATCCTTCTGATCTTTGGTCTGATTTTCAGTGGTGAAGCTGACCGAGCCGCGGTCTGGAGTGACTTTGATGTCACAACTTCCCTGGACCTGAATACCCTTCAGGTCATTGGCCAAAGCGGAAAAGCTTAGCACCAAGAGGAGAAGGAATCTCATTAATCAATTCCTCTCATGGCCAGATCTTCCAGCGAAACAGGAGCTTGTTTATCATCGATCTCAATTAAGTAAAGAAGACCTTTAATCTTCGGCTCGTTGTCATAAACCGCCGCCATATCCATCGCCACCATGACTGAATCCAGAAGATCACGCTGATCTCTGAAAGTTACACCATCATAAGTGTTCTCTCTTTGAGCGATACAGCCTGAAGTGCGCATGAATGGGAAATAAGGAGTGTTTTTATCCTGGTTGATTTTACCAGTTCCGTGGATACGAAGAAGGTTGCGGCCTACATCGCGGGAAACAACACCTGCTCGCCACCAATTCTCTGTGTGACTGGAGTCAGGTAGCAGGGACTTAAGAAGTACTTCGTCCCTAGATTTTGGAACGAAGTTCAAAATCATGCGGCGAAACTTTCCGAAAGAGATCTGCTGATCGGCAGATGGCATAACAGAATCAATGGTCAATACACCTGATGGGGTATTGCCGTTGCGCTGATAGCTTGGAAGCCCACGACTTGAGGATGCCAGAGCCGGATTAGACCATAGAGTTCCATCTTCCAGACGAACTGGTTCACCGTGAATGTTTCTCATGACCATAAGGCATGGATACAAACGATTGTTACGGCAGAACATAAAAAGCTTGATGCTCTTTACGTACTCGCCGTTCATGTAAGTGGTGACATCGGGAGTTTTGAAATACAGATCAGTCACGATATCATTTGTGATTTCACGAATGCTATCTTCATCTTGTTTTACATCGTAATACTCTTTGTGATTCTTCGCCAGACCAATCAGTTCGGCATGTCCGGCCTTCACCAGTTCAGTTTCATAGGCGGCCAGGAGATAGATAAGTTTCATATCCACTTTAGGAGACTGAAGTGCACTGACCAGATCGTTAAGTAATTCGATAGGAAGATAAGGGGCGCGGTTATATTTAATTCGGAGAATTCCCAAGCGCAGCTTCTGGGACAGGTCGTAATGAAACTCGTTGACCTCATTAAGCGCTTTAAGGGCCTGTGGATTTTTCTCTTCCACCATATCCCAAAGTGCGTCTACAAAAAGCCCTTGCTCAAAGCTTGTAAAGCCGGTGAGTGATAGTGCTTTGTGCGAAGAGGGATCCAGAATGGCTTTCTGAAAATCGTAATAAAGATTTTCTTCGACGACAGTTTCGCTTTTGAGATTGGCGAAGGCTTGAGTTGTGAAGAGGCCAAGTGTGAGTGCAAGTAACATCAAGTGTGACATGCTATAAGTCCTTTTAATTTTATACAGACTCAAAGCGTAACACTCTTAAATTGCAGACGACAAGTGGCCGTAAGAAAGTTTTATTTCCCCGAGAGCATATACACAATGCTGGTCATGCTTGTGTATATCTGTGACTCAGAGAGCCAGACGTTACCAGATTCACAGTCATAGCTTGGATCGTAGTTATTGTATTCACATTTCGTTCCATAACTATCTCGGATCAGGTACTCGCAGCTCTTAACTTCCGGGTTCCACCGACGACCGACAATTGAAGAGGTGTGTAGCTCCCCGATCTTAAAGCCCCGGGAGTGACGATTCTCCAAAATTCTTGAATCGTAATCCAGCCCCACGAGTCTTCCGGTTTCCAGTTGCTCAGAAATCCTCGAAAAAATCTTTGGATTTTTGACCACCATTTTCACTTTCCAATTGTAGTCAAAAGGCCGTCGGTCATCACGGCAGGCCGCTAGACGAAGACCCACATAAACATTGGGAAGCTTTTTGGTATTCAGAATCTGAACAAATGTCCCAGCATCGATGTTCTTAAAGCTATAAAAATAGGGAATGTTGGAGGCGTTTAACTTTTCGCGTTTACGATGAAGGACGGCGATATCCAAAAAGGCTTGCGCCAAAGGTTGGGACTCGCTTTTCCAACCATCAGCAGTACGGGTTTTTTTAACCCAGGATTCAGAAGAAAAAACTGATTCCGGACACCAACCATTTTCCATCGCTTTTTTCAATGCAACTGCATTAAATCCCGTTTGGTGAGCGGAAGCGCGTGTGACACCGTCGCGGTTAATGAAACTCACATCGACCCAGCGGACGAGTTTTGCAATCTTGGTTTGGTTGTAGGCTATCGCAATGTCTGCGGCCGACATACGTTCCGTAGAATCAAAAGTATGCCCAAGCATATCTGCGGCGGTGAAAGCATAACACCAGGCCACGTCTTGTTGATTACGGTTTTCTGCAAGTGTTTCATTACGTAAATCTATTGGTGAGCATTCCTCGGCAGGGGTAGAATTATAGGCAAGGGAGATGGCCGGAATGGCCAATAATAATAAAAATAGGAACTTCATTCATCTCCTCCATGAGACGGGCTTTATGACTGCTGTATTATATTAACTCTTAACTGGGGTACATTTGTAAAGTGTTGAAATACTTGATGTGCGGAGTCTGTTAACCTTGACGTTGGCCAAAAAAGCATTAACTTATAAATACTCGATATACCTTTGGAGTTTTAACTATGTTTAAGCGTATTTTTTTATTTGTTCTTACTAACATCCTGGTGATGGTCACAGTTTCGATTGTGCTCTCAGTTTTAGGTGTCAATCATTACGTCACCGCTCAAGGCTTCAATTATTCTTCCCTCATGATTTTCTGTTTGGTCTGGGGTTTTGTGGGTTCAGGAATTTCTCTGATGCTCTCAAAGTTCATGGCCAAGACCATGATGGGTGTCGAAATTGTTGATGACCGCGGTCAGTATGGTGAGCTGGTTCGTAAAGTTCACTTACTCGCCAAGCAAGCAGGCCTTACAAAAATGCCGGAAGTGGGAATTTACCATTCTGGTGAAGTAAACGCTTTTGCTACCGGTCCATCAAAAAACAATTCTTTGGTGGCCGTTTCGACGGGTCTTCTGCAACAGATGAACACGGACGAAGTTGAAGGAGTGCTGGCCCACGAAGTGGCCCACATTGCTAATGGTGACATGGTGACGATGGCGCTTGTTCAAGGTGTGGTGAACGCTTTTGTTATGTTCTTCGCTCGCATTGCAGCCTTTGCTCTTCAGAACGTTCTTCAGGGTGAGAATGATGATGAGCGACCGGCTGCTTCTGGTCTGGCCTACCATATCTCTGTTATGGTTTTTGAAATTGCCTTCTCATTTCTGGGAATGTTTGTGGTGGCCTACTTCTCAAGAATTCGTGAGTTCCGCGCCGATAAAGGTGCCGCTCAGTACGCTGGGAAGCAGAAGATGATTGCTGCTCTTCGGAGACTCCAGCAAAAGATGGACTTTGTTGACGACAGTCAGGACAACATCAAAGCCTTTAAGATTGCATCTAAAAAAGGTTTGATGTCCTTTCTTTCGACTCACCCGTCCTTAGAAGATCGGATTGCCGCATTAGAGCGCTCTTACTAAAACAAAAGTAACAGACTAAGCCAAAGGGCCCCTTTTTGGGGCCTTTTTATTTCGGGACGTGAATGAGCTTCCAGAATTAACGACAAGAATAGATCCATTCGGACTGCAGCTGAACCCATGAGCAACTTTCCTCAAATTCTTTAAGAAGCTTTTTCACCACTTCCTCTACTGAGGGACATTCTTTTATGAGAGAGGCCACTTGCCCAATCTCAAGCTCTCCTTGCTCAAGATCACCCTCCAGCATGCCGGCCCGGGCGCGACCATGGCCCAGAAGTTTGATCAATTCTTCTTTCGAGGCTCCTTGGTCTTCCAGAACCTTCATTTCTTCAAAGAATTTATTTTTCAAAAGTCTCACCGGCACATGCTTTTTCATCATCAACATAGTGCTACCAGGGTGAGAGTTGAGAATGGCCTGCTTGAAGTTTTCATGAGCGCTGGATTCTTTAGTCACAACAAAGCGTGTGCCTAGCTGAACACCGTCTGCTCCCAATGCCAGAGCAGCGGCAATGCCACGTCCATCTCCAATTCCTCCTGCCGCAATGACCGGAATTTTCACCGCATCTTTGACTTGAGGAATGAGCACCATGGTGGTGATTTCTTCTCGACCGTTGTGACCCCCGGCCTCGAAGCCTTCGGCGATGATGGCATCGACTCCAGCGGCTTCACATTTTTTTGCGAGCTCCGGACTCGACGTCACGTGGATCACGGTGCAGTTCTGCGCTTTCAGCCACTGGGTATAAGTTTTTGGAGGGCCTGCTGAGGTGATAAAAATTTTAATTCCTAGTCGTAATGCCACTTCCATTTGTTCTTTTGTTTTCTCATACAACAGTGGCACATTGACTGCCAGGCGCTCGGGATGAGTCGTAAGAGCTTGAGCCTTTTTTATGTGATGTTCTAGTAGCTCTGGTTTCATAGAGCCAGCACCGATAACTCCTAAGATACCGGCGTTGGCAGATGCAGCTGCCAGTTTTCCACCAGAGACCCACACCATGCCGGCCTGGATGATGGGATATTGAATAGGTAAAAGAGTCGTGATTCGGTTCATGCTTTAAGCATGCTTTTGATAGATTCATCTGTCAAAGCCAGAACCGGGGAGCGCTCGAGATGAAGCAAAATATCCGGATCAGAAGTTCCTTGAAGAGTGGCGCGGGTACTGGTTCTTTTGGGACCGAATTTTTCGCCTTTATGTAAAACCCATCCGGCCGCGACTAAACTTTTACGGATAGAGGTGGAAGCTGAATACGTTGAGAGAGTGACGTCAGGCCGAGAATGATTTTTAAGAAGTTCAAACCATTCTTGAGTCCAGAGGATGGGATTTCGTTTGGGTGAAAAGGCATCCTGATAGATGGCATTCCAATTAACTCCTGAAAGCTTCGCATATTCCGCGAGAGTTGTTCTAGCATCCCCACAGAGAATGCGCAAACTCACCAGTTCGTTATCAGCTTCTAGCAGCGAAAAAGATCCGCATGGTGTCCATGTAAGATGTTTGAGAAAGGGATGCTCAAGATTTTCCAGTCGAAACCATTCCAAAAGATCACGATCCAGTTCTAAGGATAGAAAGGACCATTTTTTTTGATGGCTCTTGAGTGTTTCATAGGTTTCAACAAAACCAATTCCCAAACCGAAACCCACCTCTAAAATGGAAAGATTTCCAGCGGAGAGTTTGTCTTCAATACAGCAGCCTTTTATGTAATGAAGTTGTGTCTCTTCCCGGGCGCCGCTTGTTGAGTGACAGGCCTCCTGAAAAGCTTCAGAAAAGAGGGTGCGTGAGCCGTCAGAGGTTTCTACCCATTGATGGTTTGGGGGTGTCGTGGTTGCTTTAGTCAAACTATGCCTCGATTTCTAGGCATAGATTTAACTAAAAATGTGTCTTAAGTCATTAATAATTAAAGGAAGGCTTATTGGGTATCAAGGATTTAGCCTGCAGTATCTACAATATCTCAAGACTATAACCATGTATTCCGATGAGGATAGTGGAGAATTATACCGTGAAACACCTATGTATCTTTTGTTTGATCTTGTCTTTAACCAGCAATG
>JBEIEO010000043.1:0-15599 GCA_040382895.1 Halobacteriovoraceae bacterium | reverse complement strand
GATCATATTTTCCGTCAGGATGCACTCACTTTTAACTGGCCAGAGTTTCTAACTAAAAATAATTTTAAAAATATCTGGCTGGTATCGAATCTGCCTTATAACGTTTCTGTTCCGCTGACTCTGGCCTTCCTGCGAATTCCAGAGATTGAAACCATGACCCTGATGTATCAAAAGGAAGTAGCAGAAAAGATTCTTCCCAAAGATCTTCGCAATAGCATGGGGTCACTCCATGTGCTGATGCTCACTCAATTTGATATCAATCACGTGGTCTATGCTCCACCGGGCGCTTTTGTTCCTCCGCCGAAAGTGGACTCACAAGTCCTGGGTTTCAAGCGCAAAGCTCAGCCACTTATTCCCCTGGATCAAATTGATGATTTTGAAAAATACCTTCGACTCATTTTCGGCAATCGACGCAAACAATTGGGTGGCATCCTTCGAAAAGACTGGGGCCTAGAAAAAACCCAATACGCCATGAGCGAGGCCCAACTCTCCATGGAAATCCGGGCGGAAGCCTTAACCCTGAATCAAGTGCTTAAACTCTATGAAGTATCTCATCGTTTTCCTGCTTAGTATCGGCCAAGCTTATGCCGCGTTCTCGGAACTTTTCGGTCCATCGGCAGCATCCATAGCTGTTGGGAATCAGCCACTTAAAAATTCGGCTAGCAATAACTACTCAAGCCCGGCGCTTCTGGGATACGCTGAAAAAACACAATTCAGCTTTGATATTTTCTACGTAGATACTGATTTCAAATCTATCAACAATGTTGTTACCAAGAATGAAACTACCACGGTAAATACTTTCGAGCGTGGTGATGTTGAAGTTAATTCAACTCCGACCACCATGGTTGCGGTCCATTTATCGACACCGCTTTTTGCTCCAACCGGGCCGAAGTTCAACTTCTCGTTGATCGCCCCGGTTGATCGGATCATGGAAGCAGATACCGGTGATCCGTACCAGCCGAGCTATGTTATGTATCGCAATCGTTTTATCCGTCCAGCCATCATCATCACCGGTGCTCAAAGTTTCGGTGACTGGAGTTATGCAGCAGGTGTGCATTCTGGCTTTCAGTCCAATGGAGAGACCTACTTTGTCACCCGTTCAGAAAGTGAAGATGAACCAAGCACTGGTAAAGTAAGCTTCAACGCCAAACCGACTGTCGCTGCGATTCTCTCAGTGTCTAAAAAAACTGGTGATGACTTAACCTTTTTTACTTTCCAGCAAGAAATGAAATCGCATCTGGAAAACCGCGCCACGGGTGAAACGGCCATTGGTGGAAATGCATCCTTTCAGTTTGACCTGGATGTAGCCTCTTTGCTTTATTATGATCCAATGACTCTGAGACTGGGTCATCAGTTTCATTTCAGTCAGTCGAGTCTGTATGTGAGTGGTGAGTACCAGCAATGGGAAAATTATAAAGCTTCAACTCTGAAGATTAAAAAACGAGGCGGAAATATTGCCGGGTCAAATAACTTTGAGAAATTAAAGCTAAAAGATATTTTCATTCCCAAAATTGGTTATGAGCATAAAGTGAACGAGAAGTGGTCTGTGAAGGCAGGCTACTTTTATCGCGAATCTCCACTCAGTACCAGGAACCTAAAAAATGCCGGTAACTCCATTGATGTCGATAAACATGTGGCTTCTGTAGGAGCAGCTCATCTTTTTAAGATTTATGAAAAAGATGTGACGCTGGATTTTGCCTATCAGCTGCATCTTCTTAGTTCGATGCGAATCAAAAAGACTCCTGGCCTTGAAGGCAATCAAACTCCTGATACCACTTCGGCTGAAAAGATCGGTTCGCCAGGCTATGAGGTTGGTGGTAGGATCCATATCCTGACCGCAGGACTTAGCTGGATGTATTAATGGGCATCAAAATCATCTGTAAAAACCAAAGAGCTGGATACGACTACTTCCTGGAAGAGAAGTATGAATGCGGCATTGCGTTGCTGGGAACAGAGGTTAAATCGATGCGTCAAGGCAAAGGCATCATCAATGAAGCCTTCGTTGTGATTGATTCTAACGGAGAGGCCTGGCTGCAAAATGCAACTATCCCCCATTATGATTTCGGTAACATCAACAATCATCCTGAGACCCGTAAACGAAAACTATTGCTCAAGCGCGAGGAAATTCAACAGATTGAGAAGAAAATGGCCACCAAAGGCTATACGCTCATTCCCCTCGCCTTGTATTTCAAAGACTCTCTTGTTAAGTGTGAAATCGCTCTAGCCAAGGGGAAAAAACTCTTTGATAAGCGTGACACTGCTGCTAAAAAGGACGTAGAGCGTAAACTGAGACAGGGGCAATACGAGTAATGGAACCTTCCTTCGACAATGTTCGAGCGATCTATCCTCTCAACAAGACCAAGACCTTCACCCACGAAGAAGCCTTGGAACTTGTTCCTTTGTTAATGCACATTTCCGCTAAAACCAAGCGCGAACTCAATGTGCTAAACTCTCAGCTCGCCTTCTTTAAAACCAACTCCGATAAAGCTCAAGGTATCCAGGAAAAGATCAATGTGTCTTTGCAAGCATGGTCAGATAAAATCCGCCGTCTAGGTGCGATTCCTATTTCACTCTGTAAGGTAAGAATTCCGGGTGAAGAAGGTCATTATCTCTGGGAATACCCGGAGAACCGTTTGTTCATGCACTAATCAGTGCAGCTAAGCCTTCATAGATCACTTTGACTGCGATTAATCCCAGCATGATGTTCACCATCAGTTCAAACCTCTGATCAGAAATTTTTTTGGAGATGGGAATCGAAATTCCTACGCCGGCGAGTGTCCCTAAAATCAGAATCAAAATGGAATCTTTGAACTGAGTAAAATCGATGGTGGTGACACCCCAGAAGGCGATGATTTTAGAAATTTGTAGCAATGCCTGGCCAGCACTCTTGGTGGAAAGCATTCCCTGGCGGGAAAGTTTGAGTCGATTAAAAAAAGGCGTCACCATTGGTCCCACAGCGCCGACAAAGATTCCCAGGAAACCAGAAAAACTTCCCAGCACAACAAACGTGCGCAGACGTGGCTCACCTTTTGGGACAAAAGAAAATGGGAAGAGAGAGATAAGGATGAAAGTCCCCACCACGATTTTTAACCAATGAGGATTAAAGAGATCGAAAACTTTAGCACCCAAGAAAGCTGCCGGTATCATGAAGGCCGCATAGGCCATGACAACTTTCCAGTTTATCTCGCGAAAAAAAAGCCCACTCCTGAGAGCGTTGGATGAGAGCTGAGTAAAACTATGAAGTGGCAAAGCGAGTTCAGGTGGAAAAAAAAGCAACATCCCTGCCAGGATAAGGGTTCCACCACCAAGACCGGTCAGGCTTGAGATAAGCGAGCCACCGGCGACTAAGCAGAAGAGCAGAATGGGATTCATTACCAGCCCTTATAGTCCTGATAAAGCTGGATCTTCCGGCGCATGGCCTCGAAGGACAACGCTAGCTCGTATGTGAAGAGCTTGGAGATTTTGTAATAGCGATCAAAATTGGCGAGAAAATCTTTTTCAATCAGCTCAGCATGCCTAGGATCTTTAAGACCTTTGCGATGCCCTTTTCCCAGCTCCGATCCTACTGAATAAGCAAAATCACACAACTCATCTTTATCCAGAAATTTTTTCACTTTTACCGCAAAAGATGGAATCTGTCGTCCCCAGTACTGTTTGTTCTGATACGTACAGTAACCCAGGCGCTCTTCCATGCCATCAGCAAAAATTTTACTGGCTTCAATCATACGCTGGCCATGGTGCTCATAAGGTGAATAGAAAAATCGATTGTTTTTTTCTTCGTAGACTTCTTTAATATCGAGAAGAATGGCATCCAGGTGTGAATCAGGATTTTTAGGTAAGAGAGAGTAGATAAAATGTTTTTTTCCGAGACTACCCGGAGTTAAGCCAACCTCATCCACGTAAAATTCATTTAAGAGATTCGTTTCATTGCGGGATTCCAGGTATCTCAGTAAGAGCACTTGAGTTGCTTCTGATCGGGAATTAATCCGATGATCGTGCATCTTTTTGGCCCAGCGTTTGTTGGCCTTCAAGTATTCTTTAGTGGAAGTCTGCCAACGCTCTAGCTTCACCTCTTTAAGCATCTTGAGCTGCTTATGAGGAATTTCCGGATGCATGAAATGAACGATATAAGCATCGATGAAATGTTCAATTACCCGTCGATCCAGAAAACCATCGTTGTCTTCTTTTCGTAATGAGAGAGAACTCAAGAAACGGATAATATCCCAGCAATAAGGTCCCATGCGGGAGCGATCAAAATCCATCATGGCCGAACCCCGGAAAGTACGGACATAGTTATCAACATGGGGATTACCATGGATAAAAGTGGTCGGAACCTTGGTCAGATCCACAAAACGCTGGAGCTTATTCTGCATGATGGGGCCCGCCATCCGGAAAAAAAGGTATCGGGCCTGCTTACGAGGCATGGGGTCTAAACTAAGTCGCTTTTGAAAGATCTGGGCCTGTCTAAGATACTCTTCCATACCTAGACTATCAGGCTGAAAACCCTGTGGGTCAATATGAGAATTCACTTCCCCGGGGTTTTAAGTTAACATGAGGCCATGAAAGAAAAATTCATGAAACATTATTTGGGCTTAGGACCCCGCCGCTTTGTGATCGGTACAGTGATATTGTTGATTATTATGGATATCGTTAGCGGCTACTATCTGAAGCTCTCCTGGGAATCAAAAAACGTTTATGAACAGATGGTCCATTTCTGGATCAAAAGCCTTAAATTACAAACAGGTGATCTCTCCGCCGACACCTTGGTAGAGGTATCGGGGCTGATGCAAAAGAGCCTGAATTTCTTCCTGTTCTTGCTCTTCCTTAATAACCTTTTTTTCTATTTCTTCTATCTTCGCAAAAAATTGTGGGCACAAGGCTATATACTGTTCTACACCCTGACCGGCGCCTTGTTTTCCCTGATGATGATTTTTGACGGAATGGGAGCAGGATGGATAGCTGTAAACATTATCTGCGCCATCATCTACACCTATCTTTTTTTTGGGGTGAAGTTTCTAAAAAGTGAAACTACCCTTGTGCCAGAAAAGAAGGGACTATAAAGTTCCCACCGTCCGAGGTTCCCCACTCCGGAACAGTTCTGAGCTTGTTCATCAGCATGCGTTGACCAACTACTGACAAGATAAAACTTTCAAAGGCCTGCTCGTTTTTAATGATCGTATCCAGGTCATTTTCATAGATAAAAATATCCATGTGCTTTTCGATCTGCTGAACAATGATCTCCCGGGCCGAGCCGGCAAACTCCAGATCAAAAAGCTGCATGAGTGTCGCTTTAGTGATGATGCGAGCGCGGTAAAGCTCGATCAGACAAATCTCAATACTACTCTCGTACATCTTCAGATCGCGCGGCAGGTGCCGGACCAAATATTTAAGTCGGGCGAGTAACATTACTGATACATTTCCGAAGGAATCATAGGAAATTTTAAAAACTTCCAGTAATTGATCATAATAATTTTTCCAGACCCAGAAATCGATCGGACGGTGCCAGTAAGGAACAAAACCTTTGCGCAACTTACGTTTAAAAGAGCGAGAGAGCATATGCTCATCCGGGTTTTTACCGGTGAGATTGCGGGAATAATCAACTTCTAAAGAAGCCACTCGTTCTTGCTCATATTTTTTAGGATTACTGCGCTGGAATTCTGCATCTTCTTCCAGAAGCTTTTGCATCTCATTGCGAACTTCCACCACTTCCCGCCGCGGACAGGCGTGAGCGCCGGTACAACTATTCAAGCAAGCTTCTTCACATGGCGGTCGACTTAAAGGAAAGTCGACGATGAGTTCTTTCAACCCATATTGCCCAACCCAACTGGCGATGATCTCATCGCGATCATTAGATTCTTCTTCACGAACTTGATGGAGGGATTTTAAAAACCAGCGTTGTTTGTCAGGGTAATACTCTAATAGCGAGAGAAAAAAGTTTTCTCTGCGTCCGCCGCCGAGACTCATGCCTGCTACATTTTTGGGTGCTTCCAAAGCTGATCCTCTTTAAAGAGGCGCCTCTACTTTAAACGGAAGGATCTCCATACCATGGGCCTTCACCTTGGCTTCGATCACTTTTGGATCCATGCCTTTGTGAACCAGGATGAAGCAACCACCGCCGCCGGCGCCACACATCTTTAATCCTAACACATTTCCATCCTTTTTTAATTCGGATGTAAACTGACGGATTTTCTCAGTCGTGATGCCTGGGAAGAGCTTTTCCCGTTCATAGCCTTCCAGGGCAATGAGGGTCAACATCTTATCCCACTGCTTATCCTTAAGGGCGTTATAGGTATCGTGTGAGATCTCAGCTATGCGGGTAAGACCCAGCACTACTTCGGGTTTCTTATCAAAAAAGCCTTTATAGACTTCCCAGTTATTAATACCAGAAGCGCGGGACTGTCCTGAATAGATCAGGGTCAGGTTATTTTCCAGTACTTCTTTTAGTTCATCAGAGTAAAGCTGCTCAACCTTGATCTCACCTTCAATACCTTTCACGGCCAGAACCCCACCAGTTAAGGCCGGGAAATAATCCTGGTAACCAGCTACACCCTGATTGAGAATGCGGCTTTCGACAGCCTTCACACGAAGTACAGCTGTATGGCGATCGTAATTATGGCCAGTCAGATTACAGAGTGCCCGATAAAGAGTTACACCCATTGCCGAGGAACCACCGAGACCTGAGCCTGCAGGAGCGCCGGAAGAGAGTTCAAGCTTTAAACCGGAATTGATACCAAACAGACGAAGAATTTGCAGGACGAAGGTCATTTCTGCGAACTCACGGGAATAAACCACACGGTCTTCAGTCAGATCTGAGGCTGGATATTTATAAGACTTATTGTAATCCTTGGAATGGATTTCAATTCCGTCGAAGTTGATTTTAGAAAGTGTTACCGCAGCTTTGAGACCAGTCGCTACATTCAGAGTAATCACATTTTTGATGATCAGATTAATTGGCTCAATGTCGAGAGTTCCGCCAACGAGATCAACCCGAACGCTGCCTTGATTAGTTACCTGCATTTAAGATTCCTATGTATGGTAGTTCACGGTAGCGGCCGGCGTAGTCCAGGCCGTAACCAATCACGAATTTGTCTTCGATTTCAAAGCCAAGATAATCGATCTTAACTTTATGCTTAAGCTTAACAGGTTTGAAAAGTAGGGAGGCAAGTTTGACCGTTTTTGGTTTGCGCACTGAAAGCATTTCCATCAATGTTTTGATGGTGAGACCTGAGTCCACAATGTCTTCCACGATTAAAACGTTCTTACCTTCTATGTTAGCAGTGATGTCCATCTCCAGACGAACATTGCCGGAACTATTAGTAGAATCACCATAGGAAGAAAGAGAGATAAATTCTAGAGAAAGTGGACGATTGATTCTTTTGATAAGATCAGAACAAAAGATGAAGGCACCTTTGAGCACACAAACAACGACCAGTTCTTCATCCTCAAAGTCGCGGGTGATTGCGGCACCTAGTTCCTGAATTCTCAGAGCTATTTCATCGTCAGAGATCAAGGCTTCAGGAGTGTACATTTCCATAATTTGCTTCCTTCTAACAGTATGAGTTGTTCAGGATCTCTCCTAAACCACCAGCACCTGGAACAATATAAGAGTGATCGTTAAGACCTTTTTCCTTCTTCCAGTTTTTTCCTGGAATATCAGAAAGGATCTGGGCGCTTGAAAGACCGCGATCTAAGCGAAGAGCAAAGATATGCAGATCGGGACAAGCTTTAGTAACTTTAGCAAGATATTCTGGAGTGATGATCAAATGCATAGCGATCATCATCTTGGGTTTCCCGCCGACTTCTTTCAGATAGTGATCGTAGGCCTGAACAATAGTTCCGCCTGTAGCACCCATCGGATCGGGAAATAAAACAATAGCATTATCCACACCGCCACCGATCTTAGAACCGGAAACGTTAACGCCAGTGACTTGTCCTTTCTCATCACTCACCCGGGCCACATAGAAGTGATCCTGGCGAACGAGTTCAGGGTTCATCAGATAGTTGAGTTTATTGTAACAGAGATGAGAAGGAAAAGTTCCGGCGCGGGCCAGATCCACACTCACCACCGGAACTTCCGGGTCGATGATCTCACCTTCATATACCGCTTCCGGATGAGTCGATTTCATTCGTGTTTCCATCGCGACTAGTTTCCGCGGAAAAACATAATCGATCACATTATCCATGAGGTAGGAGTAAAGCATCTCCACTAGCTCATTGATTTGAGGCTGATGAGTTTTCGGATGCCCGAGTTTCGCAAGAAGTGAAAGCATAAGTGGAGAAGAAACTATGTGCACGTTCTTCCCATATTCATGAGTCATTTCATTCGCAGTAAAAGCTAATTTTTGGTGTTGTGAGTCTTTTGCCATGGCGAAAAGATTACCATGGCAAACGAGAGATTTTCTAGTTTGAAAGCTGGGAAAGCGGACGAATCTCTTCTTCTAGAGGAAGAAGACCTTGTTCCTCAACATCATCGTACTGATAATGACCTCGGCAACGCGCCTCATAAGCATCCGTTTCACCCAGAAGCACGCGCTCCTTAGAGGCAGTCAGACGCTGAGAACGGGTAGCCGGAGCTCCACAGACAGTACAGATGGCGTGAATTTTCATCACTTCATCGGCCAGGGCCAAAAGAGTCGGCATAGGGCCAAATGGCTGGGCACGATAGTCCAGATCCAATCCGGCGCAAATCACTCGGTATCCACGGGCCGCTAGTTTGGTCACGACAGTGATGATGTTTTCATCAAAAAATTGCACTTCATCGATGGCTACCACGCGAGTGGAATCCTTCAAACGAATGAGAATATCTACGGAATTTTCAACTGGCTCAGATTTAATGACTTGAGAAGAGTGTGACACCACATCCTCTTTATCATAACGAACATCAATGGCCGGTTTAAAGATCTGCACTCGCTGCTTGGCGATCTGGGCGCGCTTCACTCGACGGATTAATTCCTCGGTCTTCCCTGAAAACATAGGGCCGCAAACAACTTCAATAGAACCGTGAAAGTACTGATGCGTCACTGGTGTGTCTCCTCTAATCAAAAATACTCAACTGTGTGTATCAGTTATATTTTCAGACAAAGGTTGGGATGACAATAAAACGACCGACCCCAAAGGTATGAAAACTCGTGGCCGTAAGAAAATATCAGGCTAACTTGCAATCTAAGATTATGAAACTAAACAAAATATTATGAAGACGAAGCCCGTCAAAGCCATCAAGGCCAGTACTGTTGGAGTGAGCAAAATAACCCAGGCCAAGGAACGGGAAGCACCTAAGTTTGAGCGAAGACCAGCATACAGTAAGAAAAAATAGAGCCCTGACTGAATGAGATCTCCCAGAAAGGGAATGATAGTGAAGAGATTTGAACTCAAAGCATGAGTGGTGATCTGATCGGCGATTTCTTCGTGATCCTGGTCGGGATTAAGCCACTTGGAATACATGCGGATAAACCACGCCCAGACTTCAGTCATTACCAGTGCAGTCACCGGAAAAAAGATGATATCCAGAGAAGCTGAGAATAACAAAAAGTAATAAGTCGAAAGACCAGAGCTAATCAGAATGTCCTGAAGCACGGGGAAACTTTCTGACTGCATGTTAATGAAAGACTGAAGAAAGAAATTCATCAAAACTAACTTCGCTAATCCACGAATAATCGCAAAGACCCAGGAAATTCCCAAAGCTTCAGAAAGCTTGAGAGGTGCAAAGAAATAATTATTTTGTCCTGGTAAGGCCACATTATGACGGAACTGCTGATGAATGCGAAAAGGATGCACCAGCACCATGAAGTAAGTTTCAACCAAATCCTGGATCGATCTCATATTGTTATTTTAACACATCTTCAAAAGTGGCGCGAAAACTTTCATCGGCGATTAAAAAGTGCGCTTTAAATCCCTGAGTGAGATTGACCACTATCAACTCTTGTTGCTTGCGCCAAAATAAAAGCTCCTGGTCCATTAGATCCAGCCGCAGATGATTACCTGAAAGGACTTCTTTTCGCTCCGATTTGGATAGAGGCGAAACTCGGTCGGCTTGATCTTTTTCCGAGAGATTGAACACATACTGGAGCAAGATATTCATCTTGAAATCATCAACCTTGAACCCCTGGGTTTCGAAGGCCAATGGTTCGCGATTCAGAATCGTAACCTGGGCAGTTTTACTACCTTGGGTAAAAGTAGCAATTAAGCGGGTGAAGTTTTCAAACTCTGACGGTGGAATGACTTTCTTGTCCCAATAATCCTGGACTTGAATGAAAAATACTTTAAGAGTTCCACCGATCATCAGAAATGCTTTTTTCTTCTCATTATCTACCACGTAAGAATCAGCGGAGTTATCACCTTTAAGCCACAGCTCCCACTTAACCTTCTTGCTCCCCTCAGCAAAAATCAGCTGGCCCACCTTACTGAACTTAAGGTTTTCGTCAAAAGGAACTTCTTTTTTAATGGTTATCTGAGTGAGAAGTGAGCGAAATTTATCGGCCAGCTTATCATGGACAGAAATCCCTCCAATCGGTGGTGGCAGTGTTTTATCATTTTTCAGATCCAGCTCATAAGCCGGACGACCGTCAGTTTCAATGGTGACCGAATCATTTGGTAGCTTAGGGTAATAGCGGAAAAGTTGATTTTCTACCAGCTCACCAATTTCGGCCGTCAGACCGGCGCGCAATTCATCATATTTAAGCATAGAAAGTTTTTTTGGATCATCTGTCAGTTCAGCATTCTCACCCTCAATGGTAGCGATCATGATTTTATGGTTTCGGGAGATGTAAAATCCCTGTTTATCCAGCGTCATGTCTCCTAAAGCCCACTTCTCCCCGTTGACTTCAAAAGGAAGTTTTTGGGTGAAGTAATTGGCTTCATCGCCCTCAATGTCTTTAAGTTTTTTTACCTGAGAAATCTTTAATTCAATGACTTTCATTTTATTATGAGACAACAAAAGATCACCTGCAAACCACTGGCCATCTTTTTTCTCAGCAGAAATTCCCATGAAAACAAGTTTTTTTATGTCATCCTGAGCGATCAAGCGGTCTTTGGTAAAAGAATCCAAAAAAGATTTTTCTAGTTTTTTCTCATGAAAAATATAAGTGCCTAGCAGTAACACCACCAGCACACCTAATAGGCCTAAATTTTTCTTCATAGTAAGCGCCTTCTACGATAGATGAAAATGGCCGAACCAAAGAAAACAATTGGCACTAAAAGAATGGCAATGAAGAAGATCATCTGCAAGTGTTGAGAACTCAGGAGTACCGGATATTCTTCAAGACCCGGGCGATTGAAGGAAATAATTCCTTCATCATTAACCATCCAGGAAACAGTGTTAAGAAATAGCATTTGGTTTCCAGATTGAGCCGCATAGGCATTAATCAAAAAAGAACTGGAGCCTAGCAGAACGAAGCGTGAATCAGTATTGCCGTTCTCGCCTACTTTTTCACCAATCCCCAGAAGACCGACAGGACCTTTTTTGTCACTCGCTTCATTGAATTCTGCTTTCCCGGAACTCACCCCTTTAAGATCAGTCTCGGCCCAGCTACCGGGGAAAGAAGTGGTTGAAGCAATCAGAGTGGCGGCATCGTTACCTTCAATCACTGAGACTGATGAACTAAGAGGGAAAACTGTCCGCACATTGAAATCTTCGGTGATGGGGTGATTGGATTCGTAGGCATTCACAATCGGAATAGTCGCCTCTGAACCTTGGACAGTGCTCAGTCGATCGATCACGACGTCTTTACCGAGCTTGAGCCCGTAGGGTTCAGCCAGTTTGGTCAGGTTGTTATAAACTTCAGCTTTGAAAGCAGGTGCCAAGGCCAGGAATACACTCCCGCCACGAGTAAGAAATTCTTCAATCTGTTTAGCTTCAGCATCCAGGTAACCGCTGATTGGTCCAAGTATAAAAACTCCGGTGGCATCATTAGGTACACTCTTAGTCTTAGTGAGATCCAGATTTTTGATCAGGTAGTTTTGTGCTTCCAATTTGTGACAAAGTTCAGAGATACCCTCTTCGGTGTTAGTCGCACAAGAGAGTTCTTCATGCCCTGTCACCATGTACAGAACAATTTGTTCTTCACGGAGTGACTTAAGGAGAGCGTTGGTTACGGCCAGCTCATCTCCAATCATAAAGCGCGATTCTTTGCCCTTGTAATTAATCAGAACGGTGCCGTTTTCGCTGATATTTTTGGCTTTGACCAAATCAGGTCTGACATCGGTATCAATGGCATCGAGTTTAATTTTTTTGTTCTGGGCTTGATAAAGTTTCAGCATGTCCAACATGCGCTTCCACTCTTCGCGTTTTGCAAAAAGAGTTAAGGTAAGAGGTTCTTTCACCATCTCCAGAACTTTTTTGGACTGATCAGTTAGACTATTGCGTTTTTCGATGGTGAGATCGAATTCTTTATAGTTCTTATTACCCAGGTAGTTCAGAACTCCAAGGATAGCGATGATCAAAAAGACGTTGAGTGAATGGTAAACCACATGCTTAAAGTAGCTACTTCGCAGGTAAACCTTTAACTGCGACCATTTTAAAAAGGCCAGGGTTAACCCCATAGATAATGAGAAGATAGTTAGTCCCCAATTAAGACTTCTATATTCAGGAGCAGCAATCCACATGGAAATCGCCGCTAGTCCAACTAAAACATCAATGATAACCCACAGTGGGAAAAGCCACATATTCATTACCAGTTCCTCCGCCCAAGACTTTTCACCGTGAGAACACCGAAGATCAGAATGAAGCTTGCGTAGTAGATCATATCCTGAGTTCCCAGCACTCCACGCAGCACTCTTTCAAAGTGAGATGTTATTCCGATGTAAGTAAAAATCTCTGCGATCACAAAATTAGAATTTAAGTGCCCGCCCCAACTAATCATCCATAAGAACATGATACCCAGTACTGCCAGCAGAGCTGCGATGATCTGATTTCCCGAAATGGAAGAACAAAATAGTCCTAGTGCAATGTAGGCGCAGGCGTTGAGGATAACAGCGATGTAAGCAGTCCCCAATAAATTAAAGTCACGGATTCCAATCCCCCAGATTACTAGCGGAAAGACTCCCGTAATCAAAAGCATCGACATAACCAGAGTCAAAGCTGAAAGTCCTTTAGCCAGGACTAATTTCCATTCACGCACCGGAGAGAGCCAATACAGATCGAGAGTCTGCTGACGCTGTTCTTCTGAGAACAACTTCATCGTGATGAGGGGAATAAATAACAAAAATAAAAAATTTACCTGAGCGAAAAATTGCAGAACGACTTCTTCGATGAATGAAATAGTCTGAGAATAATCGTTCGGCATGGCCTGGATATTATCCGTGTAACTTACCAGAAGATTAAAAAAGATAATCCCGCTAATAAGTGAGAAAAGCCCAATCAGTACGTAGGCCAGAGGTGATGAGTAATAAGACTGAACTTCTTTTTTCCAAAGGGTAAGAATCATCTTCGGGTCTCCGTCATGTGCAGGAAGATATCTTCGAGTTCCGGGGATTCTACGTGTAAGGTCATGAGTTTTAAGCCTTTACTAAGAATAAATTTCGCAAGCTCAAAGCGGATATCAGATTCAGATTCAAAAGTGAGCATAAACTGCTCTTCTGAAGTGAGAGTCGAATGATGGTTGATTTCATATTTACCAAAGCTCGAGAGATCCGGAAGTGATTCCCCTATTCCCAGTCCCAGCCTTATCACTAGTCCCTGGCGGAACTTACGATGAATCTCTTTCAGATCACCGGAAGCGCGTATACGCCCCTTATGAATAATCGTGATGTGATCACACAGTTGCTCGACTTCACTTAATACGTGAGACGAAAATAAAATCGTTTTTTCTACTGAGAGTTTTTTGATGAAGTCTCTGAGTTCCACCATCGTTTGTGGATCCAACCCATTGGTCGGCTCATCCAGCATCAAAAAAGGGGCATCGTAGACAATCGCTTGCGCCAACCCTACTCGCTGTTTGTAACCTTTGGAGAGGTTGCCGATTAAGCGACCAGCAACATCCTTGAGATTAAGATCCTGGATAACTTTCTCGACCTGATCTTTTACATGCTTTACTTGGTGGAGTTTTGCCACATACTCAAGGTAGCTATGAACTTTCATATCAAGATAGAGAGGCGCATTTTCGGGAAGCAGCCCCAATTTATCTCTCAGCTCCATATTATCCGGTCCGACCTTTTGACCGAATAACTGGATAGATCCCTCTGAGTGAGGCAGAATTCCAGCAATCATCTTCATCGTGGTGGATTTGCCAGCTCCGTTGGGTCCCAGGAATCCGTGAATGGAGCCTTTCTTCACCTCAAAGCTGAGTTGAGAGACCGCCATCCGACCGGGATATTCTTTACTAACCCTATCAACTACTAAGATTTTATCCATATATTTCTCGATTCAGTTTGACCGACGTGAAGCTTCAGTCAAAAATCAAATGAACTCTCCAGTTCTAGGCTTAAGTGCCGAAAAGCTCATTAACTTTATGACTATTTTAGATACTTTTAAGTCAAGAATACAAGCCGCAGATAGGATTCTTATCACGACTCATGAATTTCCTGACGCTGATGGAATTGGTTCAGAGATTTCACTCTGCCTTGCCTTGCGCGAGTTAGGCAAAACTACTTTTTGCATCAATGAAGAACCTTTGCTGGACCGCTATCAGTACCTGGATCAAGACCGGGTGGTTCATGGTTTTAAAGACTTCACAGCAAAATATCCGAATTTTAAACCTGATCTGATGATTGTAGTGGATACCAACACCAAGAACCGTGTCGGTATGAATCTGAGTAAATACATCACGGATGACATTCCTACTCTTTACATAGATCACCACCCATGTCGTGGTCGTGATCTCTCAACTCACTGTATCGATGTAACAGCTGCGGCTACCGGTCAGATGGTGGGTGAGATAATTGAGTATCTGGGTATTAAATTCACTAAAAAAATTGCTCTGCCAATTTATACTTCCATCATTATCGACACCAGCTCATTTCGTTACCCTACGGTTTCTGCAAAAACTCATAAGCTGGTGGCCAAATTGATGGACACCGGAATTAATCCTCCGGAAGCTTACAATGGAATCTACGGAACAAAACGAGTGCAGCACATGCACTTACTTTCCAAAATTCTGAATTCTGCGGAAAGTACGCCCGACGAAAGTATTGCCTGGATGCTTCTTAAGAAAGAAGACATTGATAATTTCAAGTCGGACATAGAAGACACTCACAACTTCATCAACCATTTGCTGGTCCTGAATAATGTGAAAATTGCAATTATGTTCCGGGACGACGGTGATCAAATCAAAATGAGCCTGCGCTCTTCAGGTGATTATGATGTGGGTCTGGTCGCTCAGGCCCTGGGAGGCGGTGGTCATTCACACTCCGCTGCCACTATTCTTTTCAAACCGAAAGGTGAAACCACCGATGAAGTGATTCACAAGACAGTGAAGCACGTAGAAGAGATAGTGAAGAAGCTTGATTCAAATTAGAAACAATCCCAAATCGTTGAAGAGTCATAAAAAAAGCATGTAAGCCCTTAATGACGCGATTTACTTTCACTGGTGAAAGTGATTACTGCTCCGTAATCACCTTACGAATAAACATGATGGCCATTAACACCAAGACAGCGATGAAACTGT
>JBEIEO010000042.1:0-15650 GCA_040382895.1 Halobacteriovoraceae bacterium | reverse complement strand
CGATAATTTAATTTACCAGGATGAAGCTAAGTTCTCTTTAGAGGTTGTTGAAAATGGATAAGAATAAAAAAGCCATCATTTGTCTTCATGGAGCACTTGGTGTCAGCAAGGATCTCAGCCCCGTGATGGACTACCTCAAAGAAAAAGGCCATGACACTTATGGTTTTGATTTCTCCGGACACGGCCAGGATTCAAAATGGCCAGACCAATTCCGCATCGATTTGTTTGCTCGTGAATTAGACAAATTTATCCAGGATCACAAGATTAAGGACCCTGTGGTCTTCGGTTATTCTATGGGCGGATACGTGGCCCTCTATCACAAGGCCAATTTCGAAGACTCACCCATCTCGCATGTCCTAACCTACGGTACAAAATTTAACTGGACCGAAAAGTCCGTGAGCCGCGAACTTCCGATGCTGGATCCGGACCACTTGCGGGATAAGTATCCGCAATTTGCGGATTCACTTAAAGAAAAACACGGTGAGCGCTGGAAGCAACTCCTGCGATCCACTGCTCATATGATGCAAAACCTGGAAAAGCTCGATGGATTGACCCGTGAAGATTTGCACGAAGTAGAAATACCAGTGACACTTATTCTGGGAGATCAGGACCGCATGGTCAGTTCGGAAGAAACCAGCCTTACTGCTTCCTGGCTGCATCACGCTCAGATCAAGACGCTGACTCACTCTAAGCATGAACTAGAGCGCTCGAATCTGCGAGAACTCGCCAACATTATTCTCGAAGCCATTGAATAACAAAAAAAGCCCCGGTTTCCCGGGGCTTTTTTTTGATTACTTAATCAATCCTTCTTCTTTCATGGCCTTGATCACGGCCGGTCTTTCAGAAACACGCTTCATGTAGTTAGCGATGTTGGTGAAGTTAGAATAGTCCAGACCAACAAACTGACACCAGTTCATACAAGTGAACAAGTAAGCATCAGCGATGGTGAAGTTCTTACCCATCAAATAGTCATTGTTGCCAAGCTTCTCTGAAAGAAAGGCGAATTTATTAGTCAGAGAGTTTTTGTAATAATTCAGCAGTTCATTGCGGCCTTCCTCGTTTTTAACGATTGAGCGAGCGAAGAAAAGTGGTGAGAAGTTTTTATGAATATCAGTGGCGATGAAATTCATCCATTCCTGAGTGCGGGTGCGCTCAAGAGTTCCGAATTTAGCAAACATAGTCTGCTCAGTTTTAGCGTCACAAAGATATTGGCAGATGACAGAACCTTCAGTCAGCATTTCGCCGTTATCCATGATCAAGGCAGGTACTGAACCTTTAGCGTTGATCTGGTTATAGTTACCAGAAGCACAAGTTTTGTCCTTAAGGTTAACTTGCTCAAGCTGATAGGCCATATTAAGTTCGGCCATAACGATGTGAGGGGCCAAGGAACACGCACCAACCGCGTAGTAAAGTTTCATGAAGACTCCTTTGAGAATTAATAAGGATTAAGTTTGGCCTAAGGAAGTGAGTTGCGCTAGTGGCAGTGCATTTTACCGGAGTCTTTCAGTCCCGCGATAAAATAAGAATTACTTAAGGTGTTAAGGGGAAATTTTTCAGCTAACTATAGGCAATGTCTAAACTCGTAGCCGTTATCGATGACGAAGTCGAAATGGAAATTATCTATCGACTCATGCAGGATGAGCTCATCCATGATCAGAAGATTGATCTAGTCTTCTTTTCTGATGCCCGCTTCTTCCTCAACTGGCCTTCGGATCATCATCCTGACTTGATTGGGATCGATTTCTCTACAACACACATATAAGTTATTGATCTGAAGCATCGCATCCGGGAAATGCTTCTTACGACTCCCACTTATTTCATTTCCAGTCACGAGAAAAGAGATTTCTCACGCCGCATAGAAGATCTTAACCCTTACCGCTCTCTCACCAAACCGATTAATCCGAAAAACCTCTTCCATACCATTAATTCCGATCTTCACCTTCAGGCTTAATCTGGTAAACTTTTGTCTAGTAAAAGGGTTACTCACATGAAGGACTATACCTGGGTCGCGGAACTTGCCACGGAATGCAAAAATTATGCTGATTCTCTCGGCTTCTTTTTTTCTAAGGCAATCTCGAAAGTAGATTTACCAGAATTCTCGGGCTCTGAGATGAAGCGTGCCTGGTCAACCCTCGCTCGTGACATGGTTCATTTTGGCTTCAACCAAAACGATCCTGTTCCACCAGATATTGAAGCTACAATTTCAGCCCTGCAGGTTTTGGGTATAAGTAAGCTGCAGGAAGATTTCGTTGATGAAGAAAAGCTGGCCCACGCCCTCGGACAGTTGTTTCAAAAACTACTGGAAACGGTCGGAGAATATCCGGCGATTTTTGAAATCATGGATCAGGCCGACCTTCTGGAAGATATGTTGGGTACCATCACTAAACGCTATCTCCCCCTTTTCCGTCTCTTCCCGGCTTTCTCTAACCAGGCCCTTTCAATTGTTCCTTATCTCAAAGAGCCTCTCTTTACCGCCCTATACGAGTTACCTGAGATTGAACACAATCGACTGACTCAACTCACGCATAAAATCATGCATAGTTTTTATGCCAATCAAGTTAGACCGAATCTGGTTGAGACGCTCAAGTCTAATCTGAAAGGTCGAAATCTTTTATTGCCTTTGATCGATGAAGCCATCAAACATTTGCCGGCCGATCGTTGTATGACGGCACTGATCTCTATTCTCTGCACGCCAAGAGCAGAACTTTCTCAAGGGCGAATCATTTCTATCGTCCTTCAGGAACTTGGCGGGATGTATGTTAAGCTCGCTCAGGTGCTGGCCGAATTGGCCCCCCCATCTCTGGCCAAAGAACTGCGCCATCAACAAGATAAGCTGGGAGGGATTTTTGGCTCTCAGGAAAAATCCTGGAAATATGTTCTGCAGCTTTTAGATCGTCCAGACTGGCAGGAGTATCGTCCGTATCTGTTGATCCCACATTATGTCCAGAACGCTTTTGCTGGTGCTTCAGTGGGTGCTATCTATGAATTTGAACTGAGCCCACTAGGTAAAGAAAAATTCCAAACTCAAGGCACTGTTCTTCTGAAAGTTCAGCGACCTGGCCTGACTCATCTCTTTGAGCAACAAAAAAACACGCTCCTCTCAATCCTCGATCACCTGGATAAAACTCTTCCGCAATCTGAGCTCAACGAAGAAGAGCAGATGGAAATCTCGGGGCTAATCATGGCCCTTAAGCGCACCATTATTAACTACGCCACTCAAAGTATTGGTGAACTGGATTTTCGAATTGAAAAACAAAACGCTGACAAAGTGCGTGAAGCTCTCAAGGGAAACTTTGATCTGGAAATTCCGCAATACTTATATGTAGAGCCGGATGCCGTGTTGATGGAACGCATCCGCGGGGATAAAATCACTTCAGTGGTTCACTCCCGATATTTAGAGCGGATGAGTATTGCCGATGTAGTGGCCGAAGCTTACCTCTTTATGATGTTTCAGAAAGGTGTGATCTGGGCTGATCCTCACGCCGGAAACATTCTCTACGATGCTGATCGGTTGAAAGTAAAACTCATCGACCTCAACCCATGTTTTAGCTGGGACAAGCAAACAATCTCCGACTTTATCGCCTTCGTGTATCGGCTGATCCTTTCTGACCAGAAAGGAATTTTTGAAGGTTTAAAAAATCTGGTGGAAAATCCCGATGAACTTACCAATGAGCGAAGTCAAAAACTCATCAAGGAGTTCATAGTCAATGGAAATCAAGGGGCCTTTATCCGCTATCTCTCAGACTTTGTCCGTCTTCTGGGTGAAGCAAATATCAACTTAAAAATTGAAGTCCAGGCCGCTCTAAGAGGTCTCTCGCAGGTTTACCTGACTTCCACTGCTATCTCTTCCCGCAATACCTTCGGCCAGCTTTTGCAGCGACAGTTTGGCTGGAAGACACTGGTAAAACTCATTCTTGCTATCGGCCCATTCAAGGTGGCCAAGTCCGCTCTGCCTATTGCTTTCAACGTGGTTCGAAACTCTCCTGAAGAAGAAGTAGGCCCGACACTAGATGAGAGGGATATGACGGCCATCCAGTCGGCACTGGAAATTCTTAACACTGAAAACGTCTGTAACATTGAATTCATGCGAACTTCTCCGGAAGAAAATACACAGCTAACTCTTGCCACCGATGGCTCCACACTGATTAAATCTTCCAACCTCAAACTGGAAGTGCTGACGGAAACGAAACCCGCTTCAGTAAAATACATCGTGGAAACTCCTACCAAAGAATGGCTCAAAGAGAGGCAAGAATACGTCAAACTTCAAGGTCTGGGCTATACACTGTGTCTGGTGGAGTGTTTGGAGCAACTTCGCCGTCACTCGCTGGAAGATTATTGGTACGTAGTAGAAAGCTGGAACATGCACTCATCCAAGCGCTCCCTGGAAGCGAGCATCCTGATTGGTGAAGTAAAACTCGCCGCCCGGGTCTTATTCTCCCGCCGCTACGCCAATATCTGGACCTCAGAGTTTATGACTATCTCCCGCTGGAACCGCTTCCTGTGGCGCTTTATGATTAATTTTGAAGAGCGCTTCGAGCGCCGGGAACATGGTTACTTCTACATTCTCTCCAAAAAGCTGGGGAACGATAAAGTTGGCCAGTACACCTTCGGGACTCTCCAAAGAGTAAAAGTCATTATTTATCGTTTAATCATCATGGGACTTAAGTCCTTGATAAAGCGCAGCCGTTTTGAAATGAACCTGCTTCCGCTCTCAACAGAAGATCTGATTCACCGGATGCTCCATGGCCTTCTTAGAAAAGGCAGTACACTTAAGTAATTCCTTTTTACCTTCATTCTTGTCAGCCTCTTTTGCGATGCCGTAAAAGAGGCGCAATGTGCACCCTAAGATGTCAGATTAATAGCTTTGACAGGCCCCGGCCTGAAAAGCGATGCTTAAACCTATGATGAAGTTTATTTTGCTCGCCCTAATCACACTAAGTGCTTTCGCTTCACCTCGTGAGGAAGCCCAGGATATTCTCACCCGCTTTGAAGGATATCAGGCCCAGACAACACGTTTGGATCTCTTCTCCCGCGTCTTTTTAGGTCTACCATATGGAAAAGGCGGTCCACTGGGTGAGGGCGAACAGGGTCGCTACGATCAGGATCCACTTTATCGCTTCGATACTTTTGATTGCACAACTTTCGTTGAAACGATTGTGAGCCTGGCCCTCTCTAAAGATGTGGATCAATTCGAAGCTCAGATGGATAACATCCGGTATGAAAACGGTGAAGTGGATTATCTTAAACGCAATCACTTTCCATCGCTTCAGTGGATTCCTTTCAATGTTAGCAATGGTCTTTTAAAAGAGATCAACCATGTGGTTCTCCCAATGAAGGAACAAAAGATCGCTGAAGCTGTGATCAATCTTCCGGGGTGGCTCAAGGCCATTAAACTGGAACAAATTAAAGTTCCGCTGGCGACTCTGGAGCAAAGGCAAATTCTCCTGGAAGAACTACGCTCTCAGCATACGAACTTCTCACCTATTGTTGCCCGCTTAAACTATTTGCCTATCAGCACTCTCTTGGCCCGACCTCACCTTCTAAGAAAAATCCCTCACGGAAGCATTGTGAATTTCGTCCGACCGAACTGGGATATTACGGATGTGATCGGCACCCACATGAATGTGTCTCACCAAGGTTTTGTATTCATCAAAAAAGAAGGTGTGACTCTTCGTCACGCTTCCACTTCGGGAACAGTCAGAGATGACTTATTACTGGATTATTTAAAGAAATTTGAAAATCACCCAACGATGAAAGGCATTCACCTGATGCAAGTGAATCAGGCCTTATAAAGTCCATTGGGATCGGCCCCTAAGAAACAAGCATCCTGAAGTCTCTTCGATACTGGTTTAAGTTTTACCAATTTTCTGGTGTCGGCTAACTCGTAATGAGTCAGGTCATTAAACGCCATGCCCATTTCCATCAAATCGTTGTCTGTCGTGCGCCAACTCCAGCTGTTGTAACGATTGAGATTGATCGGATTAGAATAACCATAGAGCGCCAGTTTCCCTTTGGTATTAAAATAGAAATCAAAGTAGCTCATCACCAGTTCACGCACATCTTGATAAAACGGATGTCGACCGCCCAGAAGCGTTGTATTGGATTTTGAAAGACTTCCCCAACCGGTTTCTGTGCGATAGACCGTCACCACATGGTGATCATCATTGTGGGCGATCAAATCGACCATGAGTGGTTTGTGACCATGAAATTCCAATGCTACTGCCGCCAGCATTCCACCCTCAAAACAATGACCTTCACCCGTGATCATCACCCAGCGAGGAGATGAGGCATGATCTGTTGGATTGTAAATGAGTTGATCCAGGTACCCCTGAATCTTCTCGGGAGTATTAAGTGAGCGAAGGAAGCGTCTTTCAGACAGAGTCCAGTCCATCTTCACACAACTTCGATGATTAAATGATGGATATCAAAATCTCGGGAAAGAAGATGACGATAATCAACAGAGCGCTGATCCTGATTCTTTTTGATGATCAACTCACATCCCACCTGACCCGGGGCCAAGCGCCAAAGATGGATGTCCACCACTTTAGAACCATCTTGTTCGATTTGCTTTATCAATTTATCGCGATCGATGGAAACTTCATGGGCATCCAGAAGATCCATGCCACTTTGACGGATAAGACCAATAGACCACTTTAGCACGACTAATCCGCCTACTAATCCGACAAAAGGATCGAGCCATGTCCATCCTTGCCATTGTCCAAGCACCAACGCCACGATGGCAAAAACCGAAGTTAGAGCATCTGTCAGAATATGAGCGTAAGCACTTTCGTGATTGTGATCATGCTGATGGGCCTTGGCTTCAGCTTTCTTAAGCGGTGCCAGTTTATTTTTGGGAGGATGGGAATGATCATGATCGCAATTTGCCCCATGAGTGTGACTATGGCCATGACCGTGATCGTGACCATGGCCATGATCGTGCAAAATAAAAGCACATACCAGATTCACCACCAGCCCCACAATCGCCACAACAATAGCTTCGTTATAATGAATGGCCTGCTGTTCATAAAACCGAGAGATCGATTCTACGATCATAGAAACTGCGATCAGTACCAGCATCAGGGAGCTGGTGTATCCACCCAGTGAAAGTATTTTTCCACCACCAAAAGTGAAAGAAGCTTTAAATTTCGGATGACGATAAAGATAATAAACCACAAGGGATAAAAATAAGGCCAGCGCATGGGAGGCCATATGCCAACCATCTGCAAGCAAGGCCATGGAGCCTAACCAGTACCCCACAGCGATTTCTGCAAACATAGTGATGAGCGTGATAAACGCCACCAACTTAGTTTTCTTTTCGTTGGCCAGAAAAACAGTGGTATCACGTTTCTCGATACTGCAAGCTTCTAACATAAATTCTCCCGTAGTCTTATTTTACCAAATCCTTCGATGGAAGAAAATCCAGAAGTCCTGAACTTGCACCACCAATAATCAAGATCATGGCCACACTGGTTGAGAAAGCCAGCTCTTGACCAGCAAAAATCACCAATCCAAGAGTTGACATGACAGGAGTGAGGTAAGAAAGAGCACCGATAATTCGGCTATCACCTTTTGCCATGGCAAGATCCCAGGCATAAAAAGCGACACCAAATGGACCGAGTCCCAAAATGATCAACCACTGAGCATCATGCCATTGAAGAACAACCCGAGGTTCGATCAGAACATGAGTGATGAAACATAAAATGCTTGCCCCTAAGCAAAATCCTCCCACTGACCACACGCTCACTTCACCCAGACGTTTTTTAACCAAAGAGTAAAGGGGCCAGCTGAGAGCAGCTCCAAAAGCTAAAAGATAACCCTTCACATTCTCTAATTTCAAATCTGCCCCTTTATCCATGACCAAAACAGCACAACCTACGGCAGCCAAAGCCGCGCCCAAAAAATGATAAAACTTCAAGCGCGTTCCAGGAAAGAAAACCGGAGATATCAAAACCAGAATCATGGGCCAGAGATAATTAATGAGATTTGCCTCCACCGCAGGAGCGTACCGAAAGGAATAAAAAAGAAAAAAATGATACGCAAAATACCCAAGGATTCCCCAAAGAGTAACCTTCCAAGAAGGAAACATTTTTCTCGGCTGCAACCACGCCGGAAGTGAGCCAATAAAAAAAGTCGTCCCCAATAAATAAAAAGGCGGTAAGTGAATCAGAAAACTTCCCAGCGTCGCCAGCGATGCCCAACAGAGGATGGCCAACAGAGCGAGATAAACAGATTGAGATTTAGCATTCATAGGAAAATCCTAGCCCGATAGGGTCAAACAAGCTAGTCTAATGCCATGCTGGAAACTGACCGTTTAATCCTTCGACCCATGACTGATGAAGATGCTTATCACCTCTTCGAACTCAACTCAGATCCCCAGGTCACGCGCTACACCGGTGACCCCGCTGATCCGACCCCTTCTGCCAGCCTGCGGATTATTCACGAAAGAATCCGACCTCAATTTCAGCTATATAAAATGGGTCGCTTCGCCACGACTCTCAAAGATGGAACCTTTCTTGGATGGTGTGGACTTCGCTATTTTCCTCAAAACAAAGAAGTCGATCTCGGTTATCGCTTCCATCGTCGTTATTGGGGACAGGGTTATGCCACAGAAGCCTCTGCAGCTGCCCTCAACTACGGGTTTGAGACTCTTGGACTGCAAAAAATTATTGCCAAGGCCATGCCGGAGAATACCGCAAGTCTCAAGGTGATGCAGAAGCTGGGAATGACCTTTCGAGGTCTCAAGAAAGATCCTTGTGAGCCTCATACCTTAATCGTCTATGACATCACCCTGGAAGAATACCGTCGATGGAAAAAATAATTGGTTTCTGCATTCTGGCCACGGTGAAAATTCTTTCCCACATTTTTTATCGTGGGAAATTTGAGTGGATCACACCGACTCCTAAAAAGCCCTGGAAGAGTGCCCGGCTGATGGTCTTTCTGAATCATACATCACTTTATGAGCCGCTTTTTATTCAAGCCTTGAGTTTTTCATTTTTGTGGCAGCTCGTTGGTCGCGCCAACGTACCTGGAGCCGACATCACCTTGAACCGTCCCATCGTGGGTCGCTTCTGGAAGCTGATGTTGCCCAATATCTCCTCTATCAGTCGCAAACGGGATGATTCCTGGCACACTTATTTAAAATCCATCAAACCAAATTCCATCATTGTCATCGCTCCAGAGGGAAGGATGAAGCGTCCCAACGGACTGGATAAATTCGGTAAACCCATGACCGTCCGGGGTGGTGTAGCCGACATCCTAGAAGATATCAATGATGGCGCAATGATTTTATGCCTGAGTGGTGGTTTGCATCAGGTCCAGGCACCGGGGCAACACTTACCCCGTCTCTTCAAACGCATCGAAATGAATCTCGCTTATTTTAATATCGTGGAATACAAAAAGAAATTTGCTGATCTCAGTCCACGCGAAAGAAAACTAAGAATTACCCAGGATCTCCAAAAACATCTGGAAGAAAGCTGTCCAAAACCTCTGATCTAGAAACTCATCACGGCAAAACGCTCATCGACAGAATACTCTGCACTCAACCAGGGATGTTCATACTGAATCAAACTGCGGGTGCCTTTTCCTCGGGCAATGAGTTTAAACTTTTTCCGGTCCGCCATTTTCTCTAATTGTTTTAGAGTATGCCGGATGTGGGCCACGGTTCCATAGTCATAGATAAGATAATAATCAGCTTCCGGAAGTTCGAATGTCAGATCCATCAAATCTTTCTCAACTAAGATCGCTCGATGACAATGATACTTTTCAAAAATCCGATTTCCTTCCCTAACCCGCTCAGCAACGCACTCGTAACCCAAGAAAGACATCTCAGGGTAAAGCCCGTGCAGCACCAATCCCATGCGTCCGTAACCTGCCCCCAGATCCACCATCAATCCAGTTTGAAGTTTCAAATACTCGCACATGCTTTTAAGTTCCGAATAGGGTGTTTGGAGTGTCTGATGAGATAGCCCTACCCAGGTTTGATTTCCATGATGAATCGATGCGCCCCAGGAAGAATGACTTCCCCCAGGGTTCATGTCCCGGGCCCGGACCAATAGCCCACCTTCAATACGAGCGACTTCAACCCCCAAACGAAGATCCAGGGCCTCCGCATGAGCGCGGGCCCCTTCGTAGGAAGTTGGAGCATCAAAGAGTCCGATTTCTCTTAGACAAATGTCTGAAGGGTGATTCATGGGCGAAGACCTTAGCAAAGAATAATTTACAATTAAATACGGCGGGAAAAATATCTTGAGTTATACTGGGAAGGTTTATTTTCGGGGAAATATCATGACCACCTACATTTCAAAACAACCCAATTCATCCGGTCTGATAGATTGGACCAGCGATGAGAATCATACCTGGAAAACCCTCATTTCCCGACAGACTGAGATTGTGCAGACCCGTGCTTGTGATCAGTTTCTCGAAGGTCTTGATCGTATTCAATTCAGTCGATCTCATGTTCCTCAGCACACAGAAATTAATCAGCGCTTAAAAAATTTTACAGGCTGGGAAGTAGAAGTCGTGCCCGCCCTCATTCCTGCCAAAGAATTTTTCACCCTGCTGGCCAATAGGAAATTTCCTGCGGCGAGTTTCATCCGCATTCCAGAAGAGCTCGATTACATTCAGGAGCCGGATATTTTTCATGAGTTCTATGGTCACGTTCCACTTTTAACTTTTAAAGACTACGCCAATTTCATGGAAGAGTTTGGAAAACTCGCCCTCAGTGCGAACCCAAAAGATCGACGCCGTTTGTTTCGGATCTTTTGGTTTACCATCGAGTTTGGTCTTCTGAATTCGGCCAAAGGAATAAAAGCCTATGGTGGGGGAATGCTCTCATCCATCCATGAGACAGTGTATTCAGTGGAGAGCCCTATAGCGAAGCGTGTTCCTTTCGATACCTTAACTGCTCTTCGTACCCCATACCGCATCGACATCCCGCAGCCCCTTTACTACGTCCTCGATCGATTCGAAGACTTATATAAAATTTTGGATCAGGATTTGATAGCCTTATTGGAGGAATCGAAGGAGCTTGGTGATTTTGAGCCGCTTTTTGAGCCTGCCGGCGAAGAACTTTAATCGATCTAAAAACCTAGCTCCTGATACTCTGGAAATTATGAAGAAATCAAGGACCTAGCCCCTCATTCTGTATTGATTTTGAAAGTCCATACTTAAAAAGACCCGCAACATGTGGAAAATGCAATCGGAACCATCCTGAAAACTTGAAAATTATAGCCGCCTGATATTTATCATTATCTTACAACAGGGGACATTTCATCCTCACTTTGATATAGGTCCTCCACTTTCATTTGGAGGACCTATGAAATCACTTTTAATCGCCCTTCTGGCCTTGTCATCTGCTGCCGCTTTCGCGCTTCCACGTGCTCCCTTCGATGCACTTGATTCTGCAAATCTGAAGCCCGCAAATCTTAAAATGCTTCGTAACTACGACTTCGAAGGAATCGTAAAACTATCTAACTGTTCAGGCTCTCTGGTTATTTTCAACGGAATGCCAACAACAGCTAAAGCACTGGTCATGACAAACGGTCACTGTATCCAGAGGCCAGGTGGATACTTAAATCCAGGTGAAGTTTGGTCATACAGACCAATCACTCGCGCGATGAAACTTTATGACAAGGCCATGAAGCTTCATAATATCAACGCCACCAAGATCCTGTACGCCACTATGACTGATACAGATCTTGCCTTCTATGAACTGGATCAATCCTATGCAGAGATCATGCAGAAAACGAAAGTTCGTCCTTACATGATGGATTCATTCCGCCCTTCTATCGGTCAGCCGATCGAAATCATCTCTGGTTACTGGGATCGTGGTTATACTTGTGCCATCGATAACTTTGTTTTCCAGATTAAAGAAGGCAGCTGGACTTGGGTAGATTCTATCCGTTACACCGCAGGTTGCGATACTATAGGCGGGACTTCTGGTTCTCCGCTCATTGCCAAAGGTGAGAAGCGTGTGATCGGTGTGAATAACACTTCAAATGAAAGCGGTCAGCAGTGTACTCTGAATAATCCATGTGAAGTTTCGGCCAATGGTCAGATCTTCGCCGAGAAAGGTGTTCGTTACGGTCAGCAAACTTACAACGTTTACACTTGTTTGACTGCAGACTTCCGCATCGACCTTAAGCGTGCGGGCTGTGAGCTTCCCAAGTAATTAAGCTTCGTAAATTTCAATCGGAAGATTGTCCGGATCGGGGAAGAAGAAAAACTTCTTTCCCGTGAATGGATCCAATCTGATCTCTTCGGCTTTTACTTTTCCTGAAATTTTTTGATGATAAGCTTTGATGTCTGAAACTTCGAAGGCCAGATGTCTCAGCCCTAGCGCCTCGGGATTAGAAGGTCTGGAAGGAGCGCCCGGAAAGGTAAAAATCTCCAGCTGCACATCACCCTTTCTCAGATCCACTTTAAAAGATTGCCTTTCCTGACGGAAGATCTGCTGAACAACTTTAAAGCCCAAGAGGTCCTGATAAAACTCAAGACTGCGATCAAGATCGGAGACAATAAGTGCGATGTGGTGGAGTTTCATAACCAGAGATTAGACCTTTTTCTTTAAAAAGGCATCCATTCGGGATATGCTCGAAAGCTATGAAAGGAACATTTTTTAGCAAACCATTAGAGTGGAACATCGAAACCGAGAAAGAATCCTGGACTCAAGGTGAGAGTATCAAGGGCGTTTTACGGGTTAAGAATCATAGTGCAGAGGAAATTGACATCACTGGCACTGGCGTGGGTCTTGCCCATGCAGACATTAAAAAAGTTCACGCTCGCACTGAAGGCGCCATGAGGTTTGAGCAAAAAGAAAGTTTCCGTGAACCAAAACTAGCTTCTCAATCGATTATGGAATTGAGTTTCTGCTTAAATCTTCCAGCGAACTCTCCTGTAACAGATAAGAAGGCCAGCTACTTTTTAACCTACGGAAAGAATCACGAAGAAAATCATCTGATGCTAAAAATTGAACCAAGGATTCTGTTTGGAAAGATCATCGGTTTATTGGATACATTTCATCGTTTTAAAGTCAAAGAGATAAAATCGGGTAAATCCGGCGTAGAGTATAAACTTATCCCTCCGACGTCCCGTGATCTGGCCAACGTGGAATCCTTGAACCTCATCTTCTCCATGCAAGGAGAAACTCTCCATATGGACTACGACTTTCAGGTTCGGAAGCTGGACACTGCATCGGTGACGACTAAGGTTAACAAAGAAGGTGTCAAAATTCAGAGGCAGCTCTCACCGAAGGAGTACTCCCTGGGTAAGGACATGATCAATCAAGATTCTCTGCTTAAGTCACTGGAGGGAGCAATTGGCGAAGTGAAGCTCAAAAGCGTCTTCTGAGGACTTCAGAAATCTTAAGCTTTTTTTTTAAGACTCTCTGATAAGATAAAGTCTGATGAAGCTAATTAATTATTACTTTAAGCTATATGAATTTTTGGCCGCCAAACGGATCAAAGCAAATGATTTGGATTTACGGCGCATCCATAATCACACCGTTGTCACTCTCTGTACCGGCATTTTTATGTGGAGTTACGCTTTTCTGGCATTCCTCTCCCTTTCCACTCCCGTTCCAGGTCTAGTAGGAATCACTTGCTCCATCATTCATTCGCTTACTCCTTTCCTTTTTAGATTTACTAATAACGCCTACATGATTTCCAACATCATGATTGGCTCGGCCATGGTTCATCAAGCAACGTATAGTTACTATAGTGGAGGGTTTGATAGTCACAACCTTATCTGGTTTGGAATCCTGCCTCTATTGGGTGGAATTATTGCAGGTAAAAAAGGTGTCATCTGTTGGGCCGTCATAACCTCCATCGTAGCCGCAGGTTTTGGCTTTTTAGAATTTTCAAATCATCCTTTTCCTCAGGTTGAGATGCCTTGGGGGCGTATGACCGCCCAAGCTTTATTAGTATTTGGATTGATCTTCCTTAGCACCTCAATCATTTACGTCACGCTAGGCCTGAATGAAAATAAGGAAAAGCTATTGGCCGAACAAAGTAAAAATATCGAAAATCTCTTCTGCGTTCTCTTTCATGATCTGGCCGGCCCGTTGAACCGGATTTCCATCGGGCTCTCAATCGCGCGAAGACAATCTTCGGCCGAGAGCAAAAATAATGGCATTGAAATTGCTGCCAAAGCTTCCGACTCCATGACGGAAATCACTCAGAACGTGCGCCGCATGTACTTAGTCTCTAAAGGACAATTGAATTCAGATTTGATTTATTTCAGTCTAAATGAATCCGTAGAATACGTTCAGAAGCTCTTTGCAAATGAACTGAAAAAAAAGAATCTCAGGTTTGAGTATGATTTCAAACGACACCAGGGCTTGATGCTTTTGGTGGAGCCAGTGAGTTTTAAGAATCAGGTCCTGGGAAATGCTATCTCAAATGCGATTAAATTCTCCAATCCCTCATCGAATATCATCATTCGCACTTACCCATGCGAATCTCATTTTCATGCACTGGAAATTGTGGACACGGGGGTTGGCATTCCGCCAGCTCTGATGAATTCACTGTTTGATGTTAGTAAAAAAAACTCACGACCTGGAACTGCCGGTGAAAAAGGAACCGGTTATGGCATGCACATCATGAAAAGTTTTGTCGAGATGTATCGGGGAAAAATTTCTGTTGAGTCATCCGATGACTCACATCCTGTTTCCGGGACAACTATACGGGTTCTTTTGAATGCGAAATGGGATCAGGATGAAGCACCTGAAACGCAAGAGGGGCCCATGACCCCTCATAGCAAGCAATCTGCTGAATAAAATTAACGCTTAACTGGTTTGTAGATTGTATTCAGACCGGCCAATGGTAGACGACCGTCCAGGAATTTTGTGTCCTTGACCTTCATCCACATCATGTCCGGACGAGCGTCTGAGATCCAGGTCCCGCCTACGATTTGACCAAAGCTATCTATCTCCAGGATATATTCATAGCGACGGGTGGTTGTCAGCTGAGCAGGAGTTCCGGTAACAGGAAGTTTGGAAACAAACGAAAGAACACCTTCTTCCTCTGCTTCGTGCGACCAAAACTCCAACTCATCACCATAACTCATTTCTGTCACGACACGGATTTTCTTATCGATACCATTTCTGAATTCAGCAGGTGTCACAGGGTATTCTTCGTAAAACTTAGAAGAATAGCCGGTGATCGGCTGGTTCCAGACATCATTAAAACGATCTACGTCCGCTACGAAGCCTTTGGAGTAGATACCAATCATGTTTGAAAGAACCACATGGAAAGTACCGGCATTTACGTCGGCGCATTCGCGTTCGTTGGCAAGTTCAGGATTCGGCATAGACACATCACCATCTTCGGCAAAAGCCTCACCTGGAACTTTTCCTTCAACCGCACAACGATCTCCTACTCGTGCGTAAATCCCTTTAGAATTGAAAGAATCATGCATGGCCAGTAGACCTTTCACATCTGAAGCCCCAAACGGAACCCGGACACCATCTTTATTGGTCACCACAGTCTGGTCTGGCTCAGGATAATTGGAAGCTGCCTGGGCCCATCCGTGACAGATTCCTTCCCACCAAAGATCTTGGGGTGAATACAGTTTAAGGACCTTCTTTGTCAGTGAGTATTTGTAGTCGGACTGTGAAATGTCATAGAGCTCGGCCGGAGAAAGTTGTCCCAGCT
>JBEIEO010000041.1:0-15907 GCA_040382895.1 Halobacteriovoraceae bacterium | reverse complement strand
CTATTGGTATAAACTGGTCTTGATGCTTCCTGGCTCAGAAAATAATAAACAGTTTCTTGAGACCATGATGGGAGTGAAAAAAACTCTCGATGAAGATGCCCAGAAGATGTTTGATGCCGTGGGTGTGAAGGATAAAAAGACCAAGCTTTCGACCAAGCTTTTTGTTACCTACATGACCATCAAGAACTTTTTAAACATCAACACCATCGTCACGACGTTTCAGAATGACTTCGATCGCATTTATCAGGATATGCGGAAGCGGGATTTTAAGAAGCAGAGCTTAAACGAATCCATTAATGTTTATAACTATCTTGAGGGCGAAGTTCTTTCGAGTTGGAAGGCCCCTATCATCAATGATTATCTTTGTATGATTTTCTTTGGGCTTCTCAAAAAACTCACTGATAAGTGGATTGAAACTGAAGGCAAGGTGGAAGGGACTCAGAACGATCTTCTTTGCGGTCAGGGTGATCTGGAGAGCACAGAACCGACCAAGATGCTCATGCGCATGTCAAAAAAAATTGATCTGGAAGACTCAAAAATGCGCCAGAAGCTTACGACCCGGCCGGTTCCGGAACTCTTAAATGATCCGGAAGTGCGCAGTCTCATTCAGCCATTTTTGGATCGCTTTGGCTTTCGTTGCGCCAATGAACTTAAATTGGAAGAACCGGATCTGCATGATGACCCAAGTTTTGTCATCTACACTCTCGCTAATTACATTAAGATGAAGACCTACCACGTTGAAGAGATGGAAAAACGTGAAAAAGAGATTCGTCAGAAAGCTGAAGATAAAGTTAATGGCAAATTATCATTCTGGCAGAAGCCCATTTACTTCTGGGTGCTAAAGCACGCTCGTATCGCGGTCCGAAATCGTGAAAATCTGCGTTTCCTGAGAACTAAAATTTTCGGTATTACCCGTCACCTTATGCGTGGAATCGGGCATAATATGCATAAACTTAATATGCTCCAGGACCCGGGACATATCTTCTATCTCAAAATTGATGAGATCAGAAGTATCGTTGAAGGACGCAGTTTAGGTGACAACTACTACAAACTCGCGGCTGAGCGTTTCGAACTGTTCAACCAGTATCGTAAATCGCCCAATCCTCCTGATCGTTTTATCACCACTGGTGCTGCGGGTGCTTATAACTACTATCCTGCAGTCCTCTCTCAACTGGATCTTCTTAAGGGCTTTGGTATTCCAGATGATCCGAATATGCTAATTGGAACTCCTTGTTGCCCGGGAGTTATTGAAGGTGTGGTGAGAGTGGCCAAAGAATTTGCTGATGCTGAAGGACTGAATGGAGATATTCTGGTTACGGAAAGAACTGATCCAGGTTGGGTTCCTCTTTACCCAAGTTGCTCAGGTCTTTTGATTGAACGCGGAAGTTTACTTTCTCACTCCGCTGTGGTGGCAAGAGAATTAGGTCTACCTACCATCATTGGTGTGAATGGTGGACTTATGAGTAAATTGAAAACCGGCGACCGAGTCCGCATTGATGCTTCAACAGGTGTGATTCAGATTCTTCGTGAGGAGGCTGATGCATGAGGCTTGTATCTTTGAACAATCATCCGGACTGGAAGAATGTTTTTTGTGAACTCACCAACCGAGTCTTAAGTCCGGCAGATAAGCCCTTTGCGCTAAAGTCAGAGTATGTGAATAAGATCTTAGATCTGGATTTTGGCGTTCCTGCCGAGGCTTTTTTTCTTGAAGATAAAACCGGTGAATTCTTTGGGCGTATCTTACTCCAGGGCTCAGTCATTGACCAGAAACTGGGTCACTTGGGGCTTTTCTGTCTTTCTTCTCAACCCAAGCATCTTGAGGGGTTTAAAACTCTCTGGCCCCAGATTGAGGATTGGTTTAGGGCCCAGGGGATCAATCGCATTGTAGGACCCTATCTCTACTCAACTTTTGTTCCCTACCGCTTCCGGACTGATCATTTAACAGAACGCTTTAGTTGGGAACCAAATCAGCCATCTCATGAACCAGAAGTTTTCAAGGAAGTGGGTTTCACTTTTCATCAGACCTATTTTACCAATGTCATCGATGGTTACGGAATATTTGCGACTAAAGGTACCAAAGAGCTTGATGAAGCTACCAAGCTTGGCTTCACTATGCGGGAACTGGATCGCAATAAAATCGATGAAGAAGTCAAAATCATATACGATCTTTCCATGCAAGGATTTACGGATAACTATCTCTTCGCACCCATTCCCTTTGAACTCTTCAAAAGTATTTATGTGCCTAGCTTTCAAGCCTTGGACATTCGCACCTCATGCATACAGCTTGATCCTCAGGGCAAACCCATTGGATTTAATTTTACTTTTGTTCTGGATGGCCAGATTGTCATTAAATCAGTTTGTGTCCTTCCAGAGTATCGCGGCAAAGGTTTACTTAATGCCGGTATCCGCTACACCATGCTCAAGTGTATGGAGTATTATCCGGAAGTAAAGAAAGTAGCGACGGCGTTGATTCATGAAGACAATGGTCCTTCAAAACATGTTGCCAATCTGACCATGGATCGTTCCCGGCACGAATACGTGCTCCTAAGCAAGGATCTTACATGAGTGTTCTCTACGATGTGAAAAATCTCAATTTTAGTTATCTGCTGGAAGGGGTGAAGTTCGAGGCCCTAAAGAAAGTGAACCTGCAGGTGAGTGCTGGTGAAATGGTGACCTTCGCCGGTCCCAGCGGATCTGGTAAGTCCACACTTTTGAATCTGATGGGGCTAATGGAACAAACTCAAAATGATATGATTTTCTATAATGGCAAATGCCTGGGCCTGCTGGATGAGACAGCGAAGAATACTATCCGCCGTTTTGATATTGGTTTTATCTTCCAGAGTTTCCATCTCTTTCCAGTTTTGACTACATATGAAAACATCGAATTCTTTTTGATCCGACAGGATATCGCCGAAGCTAAAAGAAAAGAGCTGGTGGAAGAATCCTTGGACGTCCTGGGAATCAGTGATTTGCGGGATAAGCGTCCCACTCAGCTCTCAGGTGGGCAGCGCCAGCGTGTGGCCATTGCCCGGGCACTGGCGAAACGTCCGAAAGTCATCATCGCTGATGAGCCAACCGCAAGCCTAGACCAAAAAAATGGTGAAGCCGTAGTTGATCACTTGTTTGGCATTAATAAAAAGTTTGGCACAACTATAATTGTGGCAAGCCACGATCCGATGGTTCTCCATCATTCACCGAAAACTCTTTACCTTAAAGATGGTGAGCTTCAATCAAAGGCGGGAGTATGATTTTAAAATTCTCTCTGCGAAATATCTGGCGTCAACGCTCACGCGCCATCGCCGTGCTGGCAACTGTTTCATTAGGGATTGCTGCGCTGATGATCTATCATGGGTTCAACGCTGGGATCATGAATCAGTATCGGGAAAATACCATCCGTGCTCGCTATGGTCACGGCCAGGTAAACACCAAAGGCTACCGGGAAGAGATCTGGGATAAACCCTGGGAGCGATGGATCGATCCCGCATCGCCTTTTGTAAATGATCTGCGCAATCGTCCTCAGATCCAGTATGTTTTCCCTCGCATTTCCTTCTACGCCCTCTTAAACAATGGCGAGAAAACCTTGTCCGGTGCTGGAGAAGGTGTCGATGGGAAGATCGAGTCAGGCTTTTTTACCACGTTAAATGTCATCAAAGGTAAAACCCTTTCAACCGAGGAAGACGGGATCATTTTAGGCAAGGGTCTTGCCGATGCGCTTAAATTAAACGTCGGGGATAGAGTGACAGTTCTGGCCAATACTCATGCGGGCAGCTTGAACGCTGTAGACGTTTATGTGACTGGGATTTTCTTTGCTGGAATGAAGAGCTTCGATGACACCTTCTTTCGTATTCAGCTCTCGAAAGCTCAGGAGCTTCTCGATACCACTCAAGTTGAAACCATCGCGTTGGGTTTAAAAAAACTTGAAGATTGGCCTGAGGTAGAGCATTGGGTGAACTCACAACCAGCCTTTGAGGCCACGGCCTTCAACGTGTTGGATAAAGTTTACTATCAGAACTCTGTCGATTTTTTGCAGGCACAGTTTAGTTTCATTTTTCTCGTGATTGTGGTGATCGTGATTCTGGGGATTTTCAATACTGTTAGTACAATCATCCTGGAGCGTAAAGGTGAGATTGGAAACCTACGTGCTAACGGCGATAGCCATAAAGAGGTGATGGGATTACTTCTGACAGAAAGTCTTATCTTGGGCCTTATGGGTGCGACCCTGGGTGTGGTTTTTTCTTATCTATGTAATGTTACTTTGCTCGCAAATGGCATCGACATGCCACCAGGTCCGGGAATTACCCGACAATTCACAACGTTCGTTGAACTGCAGTTAAGCTTCATCCCGGTGTGCTTTCTGATTGGTATTCTTTCCAGCATTCTGGGTACTTTTATGGCGGCCCGACGAGTTTTAAAAATGCCGATCACAGAATTACTTCGAGGATAATATGAAATTATTCGCCTTAATCTTTGCTTTGATGATTTCCAGTGCTGCTTTGGCAGCTGATCTTTTAGAGGAAGTGGATAAGTACCGCAATCCTAGTGAATCCTATTCTATGCAAGTTCGCATTGAATCCAGTAACGAAAAAGAGCCGGCCAGCTTCCTAGTTTATCTTAAAGGCAACAATAAGACTCTGACCAAAGTATTGGGGCCGAAAAAAAATCTTGGTCGAAATATGCTCATGATAGGGGAGAATATGTGGGTCTTCGTACCTAATATTCGCCGTTCGGTACGGGTTTCTTTGAGTCAAAAACTAACCGGTGAAGCTGCCAATGGTGATATTTCCCGTATGCGCTGGGCAGGAGACTATTCTCATAAAATCGAAAAGAAAGATCCTAAAGAGTGGCAGCTATTGCTTGAAGCTACGAAAAAGGATCTCACCTACGCTAAGATCCGTGCCTGGATCGATGCGAAGGATAAGCGACCTTTAAAGGCTGAATTCCTGACTCTTTCTGGGAAAGTGATCAAGACGGCGACCTACGAGGACTATAAAAAGATGCTTGGGATGAACCGTCCCACCAAGATTCATATCGTGGATAACCTCAAGAAAGATCAGTACTCCGATATCTTCATTGATAAAATGGAAAATAAAAGTTTCCCAGATTCGATGTTCACGGAGAAAAGTCTCGAATGATTTTCCTGTTGCTCTTTATACCATTGCTGACTTTTGCTCAGGATTTTTCCCAGAAGAGTTTCACTGTTGGTGCCCGCAGCAGCTATTTCACCAATCTGGAAGAGTGGGATAATACTTTTTTGTACTACATCCCGGAGTATGCTGACGAATCTTTTGGTGAAAAAATTGGTCAGCGCCGTAAGTTTAAATTACGGGTGCTCGATTATACGAACTCTGATGAAAAAGTGATCGTGGACCCTTTAGATGTATCGCTAGAATTTTTCAGCGATCGCAATTCCTTTCAAGTGGGTTTTTTGCGCTATCGGTTTTCAGAGACCTTTGGGCTTCAGCTTTTGGATGTTGCCAATCCACGGGATTACTCAGAATTTGTCTTCAATGATCTTTCCTGGTCCAAACGCTCAGTCTTCGGCGTTAATGATACCTTTAAGTGGGATAACCTTCAGATACAGCTCATTCTTACTTTGTGGCCAAACGGGGACAGGCTTCCCTATCAGGGGACGGCCTTCGATACTACCACCAATGTCGTGGAATATGAAGGAGGCGTGGTGGAGCGCCCCTGGCTAAAAGATCTGGAATACGGCACTCGGATAAAGTACCTTTTTGAGAATGGTCTGGATTTATCTTTTCTTTATTTTCACCACTTCTCCCGTCCGACCTTTCAGGACGTACAAGTCATCAGCCTTTCAAAAGTTCTCGCACGTCCCACCGATCATATGGTTGATTCCTTCGGAAGTTCTGCAAGTTTTGTCTGGAATGAGTGGGTTCTGAGGGCGGATGCTCTCTTCACGATCAATGATCTGGTGATGGAAAATCTTTTGTCTTATGAAAAAGATGATCACTTTCAAACCCTGTTGGGAATTGATCGTAACTTCGACACCTTCGTTCTTGGGCTTCAGAGTCAGAGTGACTTTACCATTGAAAGGCACTTCTTCGGCATCCGCGCCGAATACTCTGACATTAGTTGGTGGAAGCCATCGGCCATGGTTTTTCAGAATTATGAAAGTAGTGATCAGTGGTTTCAGCTGAAGTCTTTGTTTGAGCTAGATGATTGGAAACTGAGTGTAATTTATGATGGGATCCAGGGAGGCAAGGGCGATAAAGATCTCTTCGGCGTCTATCGTAGAAATGATCGCTACCTGGTGGATTTAAGCTACACCTATTAGGAATGTTATGACCCAGAGTTATTTTCAAAGCCTCAATTACTCTATGGCCAATGAGGACACCACTCTTGAGTATAAGTTGGCGCATAGAATTGAGGCAAAGAACATCCTCACTGTTGGAGGGAGTGGCTCCCGCTGTCTTCCGTTTCTGGCCCTACCAATAAGTCAGTTAAAAATCGTGGATGTTTCGGCCGATCAGATACTCTTCATCCGCTTTAAACTTGAAACCATTCGTCAATTATCTCATGCTGATTGTGTGGAATTCTGGATTTCAGAGGACGGCAATAAGCGAGACGCTATTTTTGCAACTCTCAAGCTCTCTCAGGATTTTAAAGACTTTTATAAGTTTCAAAATAATCATCATCCCAATCGGCCACCACTTTTTTGGGGAAAATGGGAAAAAACGTTTCAGACCTTTTCCAAAATTACTTCCGTTCTTTTTTCTCGTAAAGTGCGGGAAGGGCTGTTTGAAACCAGTGAGCCTTATGCCTATTTTGAAAAACACATCAAAGGTTGGCGCTGGGACTTGTTGCTTAAAATCGTTGGTAACAAAGCGATGTTCAATTCCCTCTTGTACAAAGGGGATTTCATCAAAAAGAATTCCCCTCTGTCTTATTTCGAATACTATTCTCAGGCCTTTGACCGTTTATTTGGACTTGAGATCAAACGAAGTCATTTCCTGCAACTCTGCTTTCTGGGAAAGGTTCATCCTCAGGCCCTGCCGATAGAGTTTTCTCCAGAAATTTTTCCTCTGATCAAGAAATCCAATGTGGATCCTAGTTATCAACAAGGATCAGTCTTTGAGCGCAAAGGAGATAGTCTTTATGATCTTATCTCACTCAGTGATGTACCAAGTTATTTGTCCGGGGGAATAGAAAGAGAGTATGTTCAGGTGATGAAGAACCATCTTAATCCGGGCGGAGTCATTGTGAATCGATTCTATCTGCGTACCACCGAGAATACCGATGAGTCAGGCTTCCAGAATGTCTCTCATGAGTACCGTGATCTCATCGGGCAGGAGTTGGTTCAGATGTATCAGGTTCAGTTGCTGAAGAAGCTTTAATCTTCTCTCTTGCTTTCAGAGCGTGTTCCCGGCAAAGAGCAATCTCCTCTTCGGTAATCTCTCCAGTGTGACCCATGACCGCCGCTAGACGGACACCATGTTTTCGTGCCAGCTGATCAATCTCACAGACTCGCTCATAACTTAACTCACGCGATAGACTAAAGGCTTCATGTCGTCCTTCCATGGCCAGTAAGGCGGTTTCGGCCAGACAGGCGTAAACAATATTACCAGGAAGACCGATGGGTTTTTCCATCACCACGTTTTTCCCCGGCAAGGCCACTTCACCACTGGCGATAACCAGCACATCTGGACGTTTGGCCGCATCCTCCAGTGAAATATCGAAAGGTCGGGACACATCACAGATGATACAACCCGGCTTCACCTGCATGATATCAAGAACCGCTTCGCCTTGAGCAGATGTCGAGGTAATAATCAGGTCACACTCGGCTGAGTACTTATCCGGATTGGAGGTCCCGATAATCTCAACATGAGGATTTTGTTTTTTGAGTTCGGCAATGAGCTCCAAAACCTTATAGGGACGTGGAGCTGAGACCACCACCCGTTTCCATTGATTGGTCAGAATCCGGGCGCAGACTTTTCCAATAGATCCGGTGGCACCAATTACCATGACGGTACCGTCGTACTTTCCATTCTCTTTTTTAACAAGGTTCATCTTCTCCAGACCAAAGCTCGCGGCCCAGAGAGTGGCCGATGCCGAAAGGGAATTCCCAGTTGTCACAGGAATTGGTGACTGGGCGTTAACTGTGACTCCGGCGTCTCCCACTATTTTCGTATAAGCTCCAAGGCCGATAATCTTAGAGCCTTTTTTATGGGCTTCCTGACAGATTTTCCCAAGAGCAGCGTAGATGCTCTCAGGAGTTTGTTTCATCATCACCTTAGGTGTCATAGGCAGGGCGAAGAGATCACCCTCAACTTCTTTGCCATTAAAATCGGATTTTATCCCAGTGATTTTCCCGTAGAAAAATCCCGGTGAGTGTTTCATGAGTTCTTCAATTTTCCTGGCCGCCGGTGTGTCTTCTAGAGGTTTGATAATGGGAATCTGAAATAGGGTTGAGCGGCTCAAGGGATGAATCACAAAAGAGAAGCGCTCAGTCTTGATGGTTTTTTGAGATTTCGGTGTGTAGATCTCCGGGCGGATTTTCAGCTTATTGATAATGTCTAGAAGATCATCCTGATCCAATTTGTTTTTACCTGTGTGAGCGAGCAGCACTGCTTCAAGACCATTGAATCCCAAATGAGGCATATGCACAAAGTCCGGGAAGCAGCTATAAACCTTGTCCGTATTTGCGCCATCCAGTTGCTTGCGAGAGAAGTTGTCGATCTGATCAATGATGACGGTTTTTCCTGTCAGATCCGGAAGTTTTAGATACTCCATCTGTGTTTCATTTACGACAAATATATCGGCATCAAAAAATGGCTTCATGGTCGGAAGCCTCATTAAAGGGCCGCGGAAATCTTTTTCTTTCAGGTTTTCTAAATTCACCCGCTTTAAGAAGGGGCGAAGATGACCGGTCATCTTTTTGAAAGATTCGATACCTCTGATAGCAGTTGGAACTCCTATGGCAAAGTAAGGGTCCGCAAACACCAGGTCTTCACTTAATTCATGATAAGTCTGAAGATAGTCCCACTGAACGATACCGGAGAAAAAACCAATCCGTTTACCTTTAAATAAGAACGGTTCTTTCTGTGCCAGATTTTTCAAAAATAAAGGAATGGCCAGATACTTAAGATTCCCTCCGTCAGTGGTGGGAGTATCACCAGCTGCATTTCTCAAAGCTTGGGTCCGGTAGTGAGCATGCATCTTGCCGTTTATCCGAACATCAATCGGAAATCCAGAAAGAGTGAGAATGTCACACTGCGAGCGGTATCGCTTCACCAGTTCCAGGGCAAGATCAAAATGGAAATCCACACCCAGACGTTTCACCCGAAAAGTTTCACCCAAAAGGTCGATTTTCTCATCGTAGTTTTCTTTAGCTGAACCGAAGGCAATGGTGATGATCTCTTTCATTCGAAAAGCTCCTCAGCACCTTCCAGCATCTTCGGTAAATAATCCCGAAACTGTGGGGCCGTCAGGTGGGGGAAATCGGCCTTGATTTGATTCTTGGAATAGCGGGTGCGGGTCTGCATATAAGGAACAAGTTCTTTCGGAATTTTAAGGATCGGTAAAATTTTTGCATAAAGTTCCGGAAACGGAATGCGCTTCACTTTCATCGGTAGATTCATCTGCAAAAGAGTTTCTGAAACAAAGTCAGTGATGTAGATCTTTTCATCGGGCACCAGATGATAGCTTCTTACTTTCCCTTCGGCAGGGTTTGAGATCATTTCATCCAGCCAGTTGACCAGGACATCCACCGGTAAAAGTGGGAGTGTGGAGTTGGCATGACAACAAAGCGGAAGATAGGGAACCGGAAGTTTAACTTTCAAGTTTGATAGAAGATGGAACAGACGTAAGAAATAGTATGGCCCATCAACTTTATCCATTTCACCAGTCTTAGAATCCCCAACGATAATTCCCGGACGATAAATCCGGATCTTAGTATCTTTCATCAAAGCGTTGCGGACAAGGTATTCGGCCTGCATCTTGGTGCGGGCGTAGAAATCCGGAAATTCCACATTAGCATCTATCTGGTCTTCATTGAACTCACCATCATATAATCCACTTACTGCGTAGGTGCTGATGTGGTGATAGTATTTGAGTTGCTTCATCCGCTGCATAAGATAAATAATATTCTGAGTTCCCACCACATTATTGGCGTAGGCAGATGATAGACTTACTTCCAGATCATAGATCGCGGCCAGGTGAACAACGGCTTCAATATCATCAGGAAGTATCTCGACCCCTTTCATGGTATCGAGTACATCGTTGTTGGCCACATCGCCGAGAATCAGATGCACCTTATCTTTGCCTGCAAATAGTTTCTGAGCTTTTTCCAGACTCTGTCGTCGAACCAGGACGTAGATCTCATGTCCTCGGGCGAGGAGTCTATCCGTCAATCGTTTGCCGATGAAGCCTGTGGCGCCGGTGATAAGAATTTTCATTGAATACTAGGTATTGTATCCAGACTATAACTTGGACACAAAACAATATCCTCGTTATTTGAATACACGACTAATCCCTTCGGAATGATACTGATATCAAGTTCTTTTGAGGGAGTGAACATCTCGCCGTCTCCAAAAAACTCCAGGTCTTTTCCTGTCATGGACAACATCTTGAGTGAATCGGTTTCAAAGCTGATAAGATTTTTATCATTTTCTGGATACTGCCCACGTAAAAACGCTGACGATGATTTAATAAAATCCATTTTATTATCATGCAGGAAAATGGTCACATTAAATTTCCCATCATCGTTCCTGGTTGTTGGAGCTACCGGAAACTTTCCGGCCAGACGAGGTTGATTGTTCACCAGAATCAGCGGGGACTTCACACGTTTGTCGATGAGAGGGAAATCTGGTGAGTCTATGAAAACTTCCTGCATCTCAAACTTAGATGTCATGATTTCTTTGATGAACATAAAAGAGTAAGCATTCTTTCCGACGGTCTTTAAAAAGCCTTTGAACATAGGCATATCTTTTCTGAGCTTATTGATTCCGGAGGCCACTTTATGAGCAATTCCAATCCCTCCATTAGTCATAAGATAACGATTGTTGACTTTAATAATATCTACTTCCCGAGTTGTGCGGGCATGGAAAATACTTGCGAGTTTTCTTAAGGAGGAATTGGTCCCCATTTCATGAGCAAAATCATTAGCGGTTCCGCCCGGAAGTACCAGCATCTTAGTTTTTGATCCCACCAGGTTCTGGGCAATAGTATGGGCCGTGCCATCTCCACCAATAGAGAAGATGCAATCAACTCCTTCTTCGCGATCCTGACGAATTAAACGGATGAGTTCTTCCTCGGATGTTGGTGTTTTAAAACGGATCTCCTGACGGAAAAAGTACTTTTTAATCTCATCGGCCTGAAAGCTGGCTTGAGCTTGAGAGGCATGGGGATTTAGATAAACCGAAATGTGTGACATAGGATGATCCTTATTTGCGCCTTAAAATTTCAAGCTCTGGGTTTTTTAAATCAAACAATAAATCTGGAATTTCTGTACAAAGAATCGGAATCCCACTCATCTGAATGGGCTGACTCCACATATCGATGCCATAACAGTCTCTTAAGCCCAGCAGATGTAGTTTCATCACATCAAACATCAGCTTCTTTGGATCCTTTAAATCCATCTCTTCTGCCTGTTGCTGACGAAGAGGAACAAAGTGAGCAAAACGATAAATCGATTCCAGAAAGTGTCTTGAAAAGCAATAGTAGTTGGGCTGATCCTTCAAAGCGACCAGACCTTCAAGAGCTGCTTTTCTGACTTCAGTGGTATCGCCATGTTTAAGCGCATCGCTAATTCTATCCTTATAAAATTTCCAATCAAAAGGTTTGAAGTCTTCTTTTGGAATCCGGCGAGTGTTGGGATCAAAATCCGGGGTTCGTTTCATACTCATGAATTCATGACAAAAAAGATTCATGCCATTTTTCTGATAGGGAAGAGCGCGAAGATCATAATATGTTCCCGGCACGAGGGTCAGATATTCATAGGCAATAAGCTTATTAAAAATGCGATTCGACCGGCCTTCCGTGAGTTCGGCATAAACCTTTCTGCGCTCATTATTGATAGATATAGATTCCGTTAAGTGTTCCCGGAAACAATTGGTCTCATAGGACTTGGCATAGACCTCAAAATTGGCGCTCATAAAAATACCTAGGGTAAAAATCACTGAGATGTTCATGCCCCGATTTTACTCATCTCCTCATTGATTAGGGGGGAGGTTGGCCATTTTTTCAGAGGGGTGTCCAGGGCTTAGACAGTGACTAAGTATATGAAATTAAACTAGTTTAGGCTCCAGACAATGATCCCCGTGATGATCACCCCTGAGGAGAGACCATTGATGGGGGCCAGAAGATACTTATAGATGGTTTTCTGGCGCAACTTGGAAAGTAGCAAGTTTTTATTAATGGAATAGAGAAGGTTGGTGGCAATAGTGTAAGAGGCCAGAAATATGATAGTTTCCGCACGGACGTCTCCGCGAAGTTGCTGAGAAAGGAACTGATACCCAAAAAGATCCAAGGCCGCGAAGTTTCCCAGAAAAAAAAAGAAAAACCACAGACAACTAATGAACTTTTTATTCCAGTCAAAAACCTGAATCCAGATGCGGGAAACTAATGAAACCGCCACGTACAAAACAAAACAGGAGACACCAAAAAGATAAATGCGCACTTCCAACATGCCGGTTTCAAAGAATCCCTTGGCAAATGAGGCACCCAGAATAAAAGAACCCAGAAAAGTCGCAACGATCTCCACCTTATCATCGATGGTGGTGGTTTCCCGGATATCAAACAAATCTTCTAGTGGTCGGAAAGGGTCTTTTTGGTTTTCCATATACCGAATAGTTTAACACAATCCGCAACTCCGGATAGGCATTTAATGATGCTCATGTTAGGTTCTCACTATGTCTTTTTTCCAACTTGAAGCTCAATCTGGCAAGGCCCGCGCCGGCCGTATTTACACCTCTCATGGTGTGATTGAAACTCCTATCTTTATGCCCGTTGGTACCCGAGCATCGGTGAAGACTTTATGGCAGGAAGATCTTGAGCAGTTAGATGCACAAATTATTCTGGGTAACACCTACCACTTATTTTTGAAGCCGGGCCATGAACTGGTTGAGAAGATGGGTGGGCTCCATAAGTTTATGAGCTGGCATCGTCCGATCTTGACCGACTCTGGTGGCTATCAGGTTTTTTCACTCTCAGACATTAATAAACTCACGGAAGAGGGTGTGACTTTCCAGTCCCACATCGATGGTTCTCGTCATCTCATCACTCCCGAAAAATCGATGCAAATTCAAAGAGCGTTGGGTTCGGACATTGTGATGGCCTTTGATGAGTGCCCAAAACTTCCTGCCACTAAAGAAACTCTCCGCACCAGCATGGAACTCACTCACCGCTGGGCCAAGCGTTGCAAAACAGTAGAGCTCAAAGATCATCAACACCTTTTCGGAATCATCCAGGGTGGTTTGCACCAGGATTTACGTACCGAAAGTATGCAGGGTTTGATGGAGCTCAATTTTGATGGCTACGCACTGGGTGGTCTTTCCGTAGGTGAGAAAAACGAAGAGATGGTGGAATTCTGCCAAGCCTTTGTTCCGACCATGCCCAAAGAAAAACCCCGCTACCTGATGGGAGTGGGCAAACCACTGGATGTCCTTAAGGGCATAAAGTCTGGCCTCGATATGTTTGACTGTGTGCTTCCTACTAGAAACGCCCGCAATGGCCAATTTTTGACCACTCACGGGCCGCTCAATATCAAGAAGGCCCGCTTCCTGGAAGATCAACTTCCACCTGATCCAGAATGCTCGTGCCGGGTTTGTGGTCGTTATTCACGCTCTTATATACGACATTTGTTTAATGTTGGGGAATACTTGGCCGGACAGCTCATTACTTACCACAACATCCATTTTTATCTGGAGATGGTTAATAAGGCCCGCGCGGCGATCTTTGCGGGAGAATTTGACGGATACTACCTGAAATTTTATAACGATTACTCTTCAAATCGTTGGGAATAAACCAAAGGAAAATAATATGTTCGATTTTCTTATTTCATCAGCTCATGCTCAGGCGGCCGCAGCTCCAGCTCAGTCTCCATTTGTGTCTTTCATTCCTTTCGTGCTTATTTTCTTGGTCATGTATTTTCTTATGATTCGTCCTCAGAAAAAACGCATGCAGGAAGAGCAGACTTTTTTAAATAAACTCGCTCATGGCGATGAAGTTGTAACGAAGTCTGGCATTCTTGGGAAAGTAACTGGCATCGCTGAAAAAGTTGTGACTCTTGAGCTTGAAGGCGGAACAAAAATGAAAGTCCTGAAGTCGCACATTGGTGGTGCTTCAGCTCCTCTTTTTGCCAATACTGATAAGAAGTAATTCATGTTCGGATTAGGCTTCGGCGAACTTGTCATTGTATTTTTAATTGCTCTGATTTTCATCGGACCAAAAAAACTACCTGAACTTGCTAAAGGCTTAGGCAAAGGGATTCGCGATTTCCAAAACGCTGCGAAAGGTTTTTCTGACCAGCTGCAGGAAAGCGGGAACGAAACCCCGAAAACAGAAAACCAGCCAACTCCTACGTTGGCTGACGCTTCTCAGCACTCTCACGATCAGAAGACTGAATCTGCTCCTGAGAACAAAAACGAACCTCATTCTTGATTAAAGGGGCCTTGGGCCCCTTCTTCTGATTGCTCAAACTCCTTAAATTGTTTAAAATTTTTCGAATAAGATTATTCGAATAGAACCCTTTTTATACGGAGATTTACATGGCCAGGGGATGGTGGTTTCGTTTTACGTTTTTAGCTGTGCTTACGATCGCAGCTATCATGTCGGTGACACCGACTTTTTTTAATCTCAGCGAAAAGAGTGCCTTTCCAGTTAAAACCAAGATCAACCTGGGACTCGATCTTCAGGGCGGCCTATACATGGTTTTAGGAATTGACTTCAACAAGGTCTATCGAGATGAAGTTGTTGGCAATACCCGCAAGATGGTGAACCTGCTTAAAGACGAAGGGATTGAAGCCAGTGCTGGTGATCTGACAGTGGTTGATCTTAAAGATCCGAAACAATCGTTGGTTCTTGCCAAGGCTACTGACGCTGAGAAGGCCAAAGACATCATCTCAAAGTACTTCGGAAATACCATCCGCCTTACAGGTGATGAAGGTGCAAGCCTTACTTACGGTCTTTCACGGGATCTGATTAAGGAAGTTGAAGATACAGCACTTTCAAAATCCATCGAGGTTATCCGTAACCGTATCGATGAATTCGGTGTGACTGAACCAGAGATCGTATCTCAGGGAACTGATCGCATTGTGGTTCAGCTTCCAGGTGTAAAAGACATTAACCGCGCTAAAGATCTTATCGGTAAGACGGCGAAGCTTGAATTCAAATTTGTGAATGATGAGCAAGCAGGTCAGCTGGGTGAGTGGATGGATCGAGTGAAGAAGGCCGGCATCGAGTTTAAAAAAGGTGACCGTTTTTCTGACTACGTAAAAAAAGTTAACGAGACTCTGGCGGCTGATCTTCCGAAAGGTTTTGAAATTGCTTTCTCTAAAGAAATGAATAAGAACACCAACGAGATCACCAACATGGAGCCTTACCTGGTGGAGAGTGCTACAGCACTCACCGGGGAAGAGCTGGCCGAAGCTTTCGTACGTATGGATCAGGAACAAAACCGTCCTTACGTAGCTCTGGAATTCAAAGCTAACGGTGCAAAGATCTTCGAAGAAATCACAGGGGCTAACATTGGTAAGCGTCTGGCGATCGTTCTGGATGGAAACGTTTATTCTGCTCCGGTCGTTCAAAGCCGAATTGCTGGTGGCTCAGCTCAGATCACTCTGGGTGCAGGCGACTATAATGCCGTGATGATGGAGGCCCGCGATCTTGCCCTTGTTCTGAGGGCCGGTGCACTTCCAGTTGAACTAGTGTTTGAAGAACAGCGAGTGGT